>CAUZVJ010000173.1:0-5670 GCA_963583225.1 Verrucomicrobiia bacterium | reverse complement strand
GGGTCAGATCCGTGAACGCATTGTGGTGGCCGTCGTCAAAGACCTTGCGGACGTTCCTTACGTCGACCTTCGGTGTATCGACGAGCAGACTTTCTTTGGTCACTTCCAAGTTCGGCTGGACATTGGTACCCAGATCGAGAGAAGCGCACCCCACCAACAGCACGGCTGCGATTGTTGTTAGTAGGAGGTGTTTCATTTGCCAGCGGCTTCCAGTTCTTCAGTCGTCTTGCTTGGGTTCAATGACAGGTGGTGCATTTGACTGTTGATCTTTTTTGTCTTTTTCCGCCGCTTTCTTACGAAGGAGATAATGAGTGCTGCTGATACGGCGACCATTACAAGAACCAAGAAGAGCAGTATAGGCATACCGATGGAAAATTGGCCAACTACTATTGATTTCATAACGAGCCGACCGTCATCCCGATGAGCGCAGTTTTCAAGCCGTTTTAACTGTTGCCACAGAGGTGGGCTTGGTTACTTCCCTTCAGCTTTTAATTCTGCACCCGTCTTGCCGCCGTGTTTTCGGAGGAATGCGATGGTTTCTTTTTTTCCAGGTCCCCAAGCTTTTGCGCTTTCAGCAGAATCCAGCGGTGTTTCGCCTTTGTCGTTCGTAGCGTTAACCTTCGCCCCATTGACAATTAGTAGTTTTGCAACATCAGTGTGGCGGTCCCCTGCCGCGTGAAATAAAGGGGTTGAGTTACCATTATTTCTGGTATTCACGTCCGCACCACTCCTGATTAGTAATTCGACTGTTTCTGCTTGCCCAGACCATGACGCATAAGAAAGCGCTGCTTCACCTATTTTCCGTACATTGACATCAGTGCCGGCTGCTAGATGTTGCCTGATTGCTTCGTTGTTCCCATCCAAAGCGGCGTCCCAAATGGAGATTTCAGGTGGATCAGGTTTAACGGTTGGTGAATTTGAGGGATTCTCATTAGAATATGCAGCTTTCAATTCTTCACTCGTCTTGCCGCCGGAACATTTGTCCTTGTAGAGCTTGAAGTCCTCCCAGCCTCTACGGGAGCAATACTCCATAACCTCAATGCGCTGACTGGCAGTGGACTGGCGGGTGGTGGAGCTTCTGATGTAGACAGCAATGTTCACAGAAACTATTGTTTTGTGAACACGTGCATCTGGCCAGAAAAAAGTGAGCATTGCTGTGGTTTTTGTTTGTCATATTTGGGGATGTTTTGTGAACACCAACCAGCGGATGGGGTGGGGGGACCCCCAGAGAAGCGGGGGGCAACATCAACACCCCACCCCCCATCGTTGGTCTTGCGCAGTCGGGGTTTTCTTGCGCCGAACCAAGCAATGGTGTATTGTACTTGCGTCTGCATCGCACTGCGACAAGGAGGATTTCAGATAACATTAAGCGATGCAGCCTGATGTAGAACCTCGTCAGCTTCGGTTGGCGGGGTTTTTCTTTTGAGCATTGCCACGGGTCGTGCCGTGTCTCCAATCACTTCTCGGCCCAGCTTTCGTAGATGCCCGCTTCCTGCCTTCGCTTGGCCAAGGTGGCAAACCGAATCTCGAACACACGCTGCGCCGGGTTGCGAATCACCCACTGCACCCGGCCCCTGTCGCCGTATTCGAACTCGTGACTCAGGCTGTGTGGATGGCGCCTGCCGGTGGCGGAATCCGTCACCCGGATCGAGCCGGGATCGAGCACACCGCGCCCGTCGGCGCTCCGGATCAACTCACCAAAATCGATCTCCGGATCCATCGGGATTGCCCCGAAATCGGCCGGGAGTTCGTCGGTGATCTCCAGCCGCACCGCCCAATTCTGCCGCTCGGCAGCCAGCCCGTTCCCCACGGCCAGGGCCAGAAACAGCGCTTGGCCAAGCCGGCTCATTTCAGGGCTGCTTCGACGGCTTGCGTCATCGGCCGGTGGGCGCTGGGGCGCACCCAAAGCCAGTCGTGCGAACCGTTGAATCCTTCGCTCGTGGTTTGCTCCGTTGGGACGTAGCCCGGTGCGCACTCGCCGTAGCCGAGCATCATCAGGAACAAATCGGGCTGCAACTTTTGCGCCTGGAGCGAGTAGCCGACGAATGTTTCTCCCGGCATCAACACCACCCGCACCGAGCCGAGATCGAGTACCGGCACGTCCAGCACGTGGCCGGCCTTGACCCGTTTGTGCCAACTCAACCCAAGCGCCGCCTGAACGCGCTCGAACGGGGAGCTGCCCGGCGCGGTCAACTTGCGCTCGAGTTCCTCCGGCTTGAATCCGTCGCCCATACGAGCCTCCAGCCGCAGCGGCACCGGCCTCCAATCCGCCTGCGTCAGCGGGAGACGCCGGGTGTCGGCCCAAGCGGAATCCATCGCCTTGGCCAAGCGATCAGTCAGGCGCACGCGATTGGCTGGCGAGCCGTCGTTGTATTTGCCCGCGGTCACGTCGCCGGCACAGCCCGAGGCGTAAACGGCATGCACATCCGGGTGCGCCTTTTGCCAGCGCGCCCGCGCCAGACCGACGAAGTCACTCGAGACCTCGCCGCCGCCGTAGTACGACATCGGATGCGTGGCGTAGCTCATCAGCGCCGCCACCGGTTGGTCTTCCGACCAAAAACTAAGCGTCCGCAGCCAGGGATCAATTTCCCCATCGGGAAAAGCGCGGTACGCCGGGTTGCCCCCGCCGTTGCTGCCTCGGCCAAAGTGAATGCGCCCGTCCGGCTCCACGAACCGGCGGTTCGACGCGATGCGCTCCACCTTCGCGCGGCCCATCCCGAAGTGCGTGACACACACCGCATTCTTCAAACCGGCGCGGAGCGACTCGGCGGTTTTTTGCACCATCCGCTCGTGGTACCCCAAATTGATCAACTGCACCCCGGCACCCCGATCTTGTAGGATTCGCTCCGCCTCCAAGTCGGCCATCGGGGCATCGTGCTGGTGGACACTCGTCACCATGACACGCCCTGGCGTCGTGCCGGCCGCTTCCGCCAACACCTCGCGCCAGCGGTCATGGGCGTCGTTGCGAATCTCGCACCAGTCCACCGCAACAATCACCATCGCCTCACTCCCCTCGCCCAGCACAAAGCCGCGAGCAAACAGCGGGTCGGCGATCGACTTGGCCGCTACGCAGGCGAACAACGGATGCCCCAGCGGCGGAGTGACGTCCGCCGAAAAAACGGCCAAGCGCATCGACACCTGGCGCTCCGGTGCAGACTGGCAACCCGCCAAGGCCAACGCCAAAAGCAGCCCCTGGCCAAGCGCGACGAAATGAATTTTAGTTTTGCTCATTAGTTGAAATCACTTGGCCAAGCGCACGACGGTTGAGGCGTAGCCGGGGCGGCCAAGCCATTCTTCCTCCACATCGACACAGGCGGCGATGTGCGGCGGCGTGCCGCTTGGCAGCGGGATGTCGACCGTCCACTTGCCACCCCGCTGCTGCATCGGCGCGACAGTCCACTTGGCTTTGGAGTAGTTGTCTTTTTGGCCGGCTCGCGAGTAGCGGCTTTGCAAAAAATCCAGATTGCTCGACGCCGCGTAAATCAGCGACACCGCTTTCACCGTCGGCTCGCCGGAGACCGTGGCGGTGCAGGCGAGGCGGCCGTCGGTCACGGCGATTTTCTCCATCGTCACGCTGATCAGCGGCCTGCCAAAAAGCGTGTGGTCGATCCACATGCGGAACGAATTATGATGTCGCCGCGTGCCGCAGCCGTGGCCGAAATTCGGCACGCTGACCAAGTGCGGTGTCTGCCGAAACGCCGCCACAAACTCCGGCAACACCGACGGCGGCGTGGCGAAGTCGTTCGAGCCGACCACAACGAGCGCCGGCACTGTGATGCGCGCCGCGAACACCGACGGGTCGCGGTGTTTCACAAAAAGTTCCTTCACCGGGTCGGGCGCCTTGGATAAAAAATCGAGCCGCTTGCGCAGTGGCCGCTCCGGGTAAACCTTGCGGAACGGCCCGATGCTGCCGGTGCCGATCACGCCCTTCACCCGCTCGTCGCACGCCGCCCACACCCAGCCCTGCCCCGCGCTAATCGAGGTGCCCATGTGCACTGCGGATCGGATCGGATGCCCGGCCAGCTTGCCGATCACCGTCAACGCCCGCGCCCGCAACGCCGCGCCGGGCCAAGCGGCGAGCCAGCCGGGATCGCCCGTCTCGACGAAGCGCTTGGTCATCGCGTCGGACATCTCGTGAATCTCCGTCTTGCCGAGGTGCGTGCCTTGGCTCGGAATGATCGCCACGGGGATGCCCAACTCGAGCACCGTGCGCTCCACGAAATCGCGCTTGGCGTCAAAGCCCGGCTCGCGGCCTTTCTTCGAGGTGCCGCCCGGGCACATCGCCGCGAAGCCGCGCCGGTTCTCCGCAATCGCAACCGGCAGCGCCACCTGCACCGTGCCGCGCCACGGCCCGTCCTTCCAGTCGTGACTGAAAAACCGGGCACGCACCCAGCGAATTTTTCGTGTCGGATCCGCTTGGCTGGCCAGCACTTTGTCCGAGAGGATGGTTTCGTCGAGCGTCGAGGCATCCCGCGCCTGCGCCGCCGTCAACGGATAATGCGGAGACAACTCGACCGCATAAGCCGAAGGCACAAAAGCCACCAGAAAAATAAGTTTCAGAAAAAGACGCATCGCCACCGATTACACCGCAGCGGCCAGCTTCGCTCAACCTTAATAGGAAAGACACTCAAGTTGAAAAAGAGCTTAACCACCATTATCGAACCGCAGCGAAAGTCTTCATCATTAAAGCTCAAACCATCTGACCTGCCGCATGACCACTGGCCCAGGCCCATTGGAAATTATATCCGCCAAGCCAGCCGGTGACGTCCATCACCTCGCCGATGAAATACAGCCCGAATATCTCGCGACACTCCATGGTTTTCGAAGACAACGCGTTGGTATCCACACCGCCCACGGTGACTTCTGCTTTGGCGTAGCCCTCGGTTTTTGCGACGATCAACTTCCATTCGAACAACTGCTTAACCAGCCTCTCGCGATCGGTTTGTTTCATTTACGCCATCGGTTTGTCCGGCACAAATTGCTTCGCAAAGGCATGTGCGAACCGTTTGGAAAACCGCTTTTCCAGCCAGCGAACAGGGGTTTGCCGGGATTGCCGGGCGTCGTCCAGTAATGCGGTTGAGGTTTCGTCCGCCAATAAATTCAACGTAAAAGTCTCGCCCGGCCTGCAATAATTGGACACCTGCAATACCGCCGGCCCGCTCAGCCCGCGATGGGTGAAGAATTGAAAGCTGAAGGGAAATGAAACACATACTACTCAAAACAATCGCAGCTGTGCTATTGGTGGGGTGTTGATTGCCTACTTCGTGTCCCAGGGAAACAACCGTCATCCGGTCTACCGGAAGCCCAAGTCGAACAAGAAACTGGATATTGAAATCACCAGCGCGATTTATGGGATAGCAGGAAACCCCAAGAAGCAAATGGACGTCAGCAAGACCAAAACGATCGCGGAGAACGGCCTCGTTTCTTTCTACGAATAGTCGTTCCCAAGATTGACCGATTACTCCGGCAGCGCAAAGGCCACCAAGCTGCCGCCTCGGGGGCGGCCGGACTTTCCGCCGCCCGCGGAAATCACCACGTATTGCCGGCCGTTCACCATGTAAGTGCTGGGGGTGGCATTGCCGCTGAACGGCAACTTGGCCTTAAACAGCAATTTGCCGGTTTCCTTGTCGAAGACTCGAAAGGTCTCGTCGGCAGTGGCCCCGATGAAGA
>CAUZVJ010000172.1:0-5727 GCA_963583225.1 Verrucomicrobiia bacterium | reverse complement strand
CCAAAAACAAAACAACCCGCGCCCGGCGAGACGCGTGTACTCCCATTTAGCTTTTCGGGAAACACGACTCAAGCCAAGCAGGGCTCGACGTGCTGGAGCACTTCGCGGTGGTTGAGTTTGCCGGTGCCGAGCTTGGGCAATTCGTCCATTACCCGCAGATCGCGCGGCGCGCAGAGATTAGTCATTCCCGCTGCGGCGATGGCCACCCGTACCTCGGCCAGCGACAATTCCGACTTGTTGGTCACGGCGACGAGTTTCTCGCCTTTCTCCGTGTCGGGCAGCGCCACAACGGCCACTTCGCACTCCTCGCCGTGCTGCGGGAACGCCCCGGCCAAGGCGTCCTCCACCGCCGTGAGGCTGACCATCTCGCCGCTGATTTTGGCAAAGCGCTTGGCCCGGCCTTTGACCCAAAAGTAGCCGTCGGAATCGACGTGAATAATATCGCCGGTGTCGTACCAACCTCCGAGTGCCTGGAACGCCTCGTTGGCGTCGGCGTTGAGGTAGCCCTTCATGATGTTCGGGCCGCGGACGAACAACCGGCCGCCCTCTGTCACGCCGTCGACCGGCTCAAGCTTCCACTCGATGCCCGGCAACAGCCGCCCGACGGAGCCAAACCGATTGTCGGCTTTTGTGTTGGCGCAGATCGCCGGGGCGCACTCGGTCACACCGTATGCCTCGTTGATGCGGATGCCGAATTTGCGCGCCCATGTGTCGGACGTCGCCTGCTGCACTTTTTCCGCGCCGGCGAGCAGGTAACGCACGTTGCGAAAATCGTACGGATGCGCCTTGCGGGCGTAGCCGTTGAGGAACGTGTTCGTGCTCAGGAACAGTGTCGCGTTGGAATTGTAAACGGCGGTCGGGATCTGCCGGAATTGCAGCGGCGACGGAAACAGGTACGACCGAATCCCCCGGCAAAGCGGCAGCAGCGTGCCGACGATCAGGCCAAAGCTGTGAAACATCGGCAGGCAGTTGAACATGCTGTCGTCGTCCACCAAGTCCACGATCGCGTACAACTGCCGCAGATTGGCGAGGATGTTGCGGTGCGTCAGTTCGACGCCCTTGGGCACGCCCTCCGATCCGCTTGTGAAAAGAATGACCGCCGTCTGCTCAGTCGGGATATTAAACCGCGCCCGGCCAAGCGCGAGCCGGTGCTTGAGGAACACGCCCAGCTTGGCCAAGCCGGAGATGTTTTTGCGTATGTCCTCGAGGTAAATAAACTCGATGCCGGCTGCCTCCATCGATGCGACATCCAGCTTGGCCTTGGCCAAAAACAGCCGCGACGTGATGACCTGTTTCAGCCCGGCCAACTCCGCGCAGGTTTGCATTATCGGCACACCGGTGGAGTAGTTGAGCACCGCCGGGATTTTGCCGATGCGCCACAGTGCTAGCAGCGAGATCGCCGTGCCGTTCACGTTGGGCAACAGCACGCCCACGCGCATTTGTTTGCCATCGAGTCGCCGCCGGAACGCCTCGCCCAACACCTCCGCGCCGACCATGACCGTTCGATGCTTGAGCAACTGGCCGGTGACATCTTCGAGCACCACTTTGCACGGACGCTGCCGGGCCTTCGAGGCGATCTCCGTGAGCACGTCGCCGTGGCCGTGGTCCATCTCCACTTGAAAATGCTGCTCGATCATCCGCTCGCGCAGCCACTGCGTCAGCGCACCGCGCACATCTGCTGTGCCGCTTAATTGCTCGACCGGCGGTTGCAACACGTCGCTGAAGTGAACGCTCAACTTGGGGAAGCACTGCTTCCAGCCCGGTTGCCGCGACCACGGCAGGCGCATCGCATTTCGCAGATGGCAGGTGATCACCTTGGCCCCGGTTTTGTGCAGCAGAAAACCGGTGCCCTCGAAGAGCTTCATCAAACAGCCAGTCTCCGAGATGCGCCCCTCGGCGAACAGGATCAGCCGGCCACCGCCCTGCAAAAAAGTGGCCATGTCTTTCACCGCGAACGGCGAGGCGTGATCCACCGGGAACGTGTAGCGGTTGACCATCATGAACCGAAACATCCAGTGGCTGTCCGCCCGCGTGGAGGAGGTGACGAAGCGCCAGTCCTCACCCACACACAGCCCGACGAGCCACCAATCAAACCACGACAAATGATTGGAGATCAGCAGCACCGGCCCCGGTGTATCGAGCACGTCGTCGCCGTGAATGCGAATGCGAAACAGGATGCGCGCGAGGATTCTGCTGATGAAACGGATAAAAGGCATCGGCTCAGGATCGAAAAAACTCCGCCGGTTGTAACGGGATCGCCGCCAAACAAAAGCCAAAAACCTCAGCCGGCGCCCCTCAGCTCGCCGCCGACATCATCCGCTCGCGGTCCAGCGGCTGAATCTCGTTCACGATCCATTCGCGCATCGCCTGGCCAAGCTCGGTGTCCTGCGGATGCGAAACAAACGCCAACTCCACGCCAAGCGCCTTGGCCAAGCGCCGCGCCATCACCGGCCACACCGCGCCGATGTCTCCCGTGATGGCCACGCTCCCCTCCAGCCGCGCGAAGCCGGACATCTCCATCCGGAACGGCACCTCAAAAAGTTTCGTCTTCGGCTTGCCGCTGTTGATCGCTTCCTGCACGCCTTTGTCATCCCGCTCGGCTTGCCAGACTTTTTCCAGCGCCGGGTCGAGATCGATCCGCACCAGCGACTTGCCCTCGAGCGACCACGTCGGTTGCCCGTCCCACGCGGCCCACATCCCGTGTCCGGTGTGCGTCTCAAACGGCCCGTCGTGAATTTCCTGCGTCAGCGCCACCGCCGACTCGATGATCACATCGGCCTCCCCGAGCATCGCGGCCAAGCGCTCCGATCGTTCGCTGATCGAAATGCTGTCGCCGATGGCTAGGCCGACCGCGCCGCCGCCCACGAGTTGCGGAATCGTCACCAACACCGGCAACCCCGCACGTGCTCCCGCGCCGAGCATCGTCCGCTCGTCCGCGCCCATGCCGGCCACCGTCTCGAAGCTCTCGCCGCGCGCCTTGGCCAAGCGGAGCACCACTGCGGCCAGACGCTCCATGTGCAGCCCCATCGGATAACCCAAGTTGCCCGCCGCCTTGATGACTGACCTGCCCGGCGCTTGGCCAAGCCGCTCAATGAGCCCTTCGTCCAACGTCAATTCCTTCCCGAGCTTGGCCAAGGCCGGCCCGGTCATCTCCGTCAACTCGAACGACCCACCGTGCGGCAGCAACGCCTCGGCCACGCCGACCCCGCGCCCGTCCACCCGCTTGACACGATCCAGCACGCCGGCCATTTCGTGCGCGATGACGGCCGAACTGGTGGTGACGCCATCGACGATGCCGACGCGCATCAACTCGGCCACGAGCGTCGTCACGCCCTCGTGAATGTTCGGGCCGCTCCCGGTGACAACGGCGACTTTGCCGCCGCGCTGCTTGGCCTCGACGATCCGCTCGACGGCGGACTCAATCCGCTGCAAGGCAACCGGTGAAAGAGTTTTTTCAAGACGCTCAACAGCATCCCAATTGGGTGGCGGCGGCGTGGCGGTTTTCATTTCACTTCGGCTTGCGGGCGGTCTTGGCCTTGGCCGGATACGCCCGCGCTTCGCCGTGCGGCAGGTGGTAGAAAAAACCGTCCTCCGCGCCGAGCAGCAAATCCGGCTGGCCGTTGCCGTCCCAGTCCACGACGCACGGGCTGGTGCTGTGCGCCGCCAACTGCCGTTGGCCAAGCGGCCCCACGCGCTTGAGGACGATGTTGCCGTCGCGCGTTTCGCAGTTGCGCCACCAGTCGGCGTTGGCGGAATCGACCAGCACGTCGAGCCGCCCGTCGCCGTCCCAGTCGGCAACCGATATTTTTCGCCGGCCACTTTTGCCGGCTGTGCCGGAGTTCAACTGGATCGGCCGATTGTCTTCGTCCACAAAGATGCGGCGAGGCTGCAGCAGCTCAAGTTTCCCGCCGGTGCGCCGCCGCTCGAACAACGCGAGGTAGCCCTCGTGATCGAGCATCACCAAATCGACAAGCCCGTCGGCGGTGAAGTCCACCGCCACCGGCGTCGTGCGCCATTGAGTGACAAGTTGGTTGCCTCTTGGGTTCCACCAAAACCACTTCGGCTTGGGCACTGCGCTTGGCCAAGCGACCTCGACCGGCTCGGCGGTGGCCAGGCGCGGCTTCGTGCGGCTGCCGACATTGCGATACCACAGCACCTCGCCCCAGATCGAGTTCACCAAAATGTCGGGCAATCCGTCGTGATCCCAGTCCGCGACGGACAGCGTCGTGTAGCCCCACTTCGCCTCGCACGGCCCTTGGATGCTGCCGTTTTCGCCGGCCAAAATCCGGATGACTTTGCCGCCGGCCTCGAGTCGCTTGCCCTCCGCCCAGCGCGGCTTGGCCCCGCCGCCGAGGTTTTCAAAAAAACCGATGTAACCGGCGGTGTTGCCGCTCACAATGTCGTCGTCGCCGTCGCCGTCCCAGTCCACCGCCACCGGCGTGGAGAGCGCGCCAAACTTCACGCCCGCCGCCTGTTGCCGAAAAAATCTTGGCGCGGCAAAAACCGGCGCGCCGCCGGCCAAGCGCCCGGTGTGCTCGACGAACGCCACGCGGCCGTCCTCCTGCCCAACGATCAAATCCACGTCGCCGTCGCCGTCCCAATCGACCGCGCTCGGCACGATCATTTGCAGATCCATTTTCAACTCGGCGCCGCCAGCCTGCCGGAGTCGTTGACCGGCGAGATAGCGGGGCTGCGTCCGCGAGCCGGCGTTCTCAAAATAAGTCATCCCGTCGAGAAACTCGCCGCAGACCAAATCCAAATCGCCGTCGCCGTCGAAGTCCGCGAAGTTCGGCGTGGGCCACCCGTAAACATCCACCTTCGCGCCGCCCGCCTCGACGAACTGCTTGGGCGCGTAAACCGGCTTGGCGTTCGAGCCAGTGTTGCGCATCCAATAAACGTGGCCGTGCAGCGGGCCGTTTTGCCACTCGCCCCTGGCGTTGTAGGCATTGTCCCAGCCGTACTCGGTCCAGTCGCCAACGCCGACAATGAGGTCGAGTGGGCCGTCGCCGTCGTAATCAACGAGCCGCCAGACATTGTTGCGAATCTTGTTCGGGTGAATGTTGCCCTTCGGGAAAAGCGACACTGACTTGGCGAATCCTTTTTTGCGAAAGCCCACAAACTCGCGGCCCGGAATCAGAATGCGATCTTTGCCGCCGACCCGGGAGACGCCGATGTTGCGATGCCCCTTGCCCAGGCGGACGCCCGGTTTGAACACCGGCATCGCGCCACCGTCGCCGGGGTTTTCAAAAAAATAAATGCCGTTGGACGGCCGATCCGGGCAGGACACCAGCAGGTCGAGATCGCCGTCGCCGTCGTAATCCAGCGGCATCGGCCAGGCCCAAAGCCCGACCGCCAAGTCCACGGTCAAGCCGGGGTTGTCGTAGCGAAGTTGCTGCAAACCGGTCGGCACCGCTTGGCCAAACGCCGCGCCGCCGCTCAACACCAAGGCCAGCAGCGCGCGGCGAAATTGTTTTGAGTTTAAAAAAAGCATGGGGGCGGTTGTAGCGCAACCGTCGCCAAACAAAAGCCAAAACCCCGCTTGGCCAAGCGGAAGGTAGGGCGTGCTGTCCCCAGCGCGCCGGGGGCCAGTCGCGGACGGCTGGGGCCGCCGTCCCTACCCTTTTTGTCTGGCCTAGGCGAAGAGCTTGGTGACGGCCTTGGCCTTGACCAGCTCACGCGGCTGGTTGAGGTGATTGTACACAATCGTCTCGGGATCGATCCCGAAGG
>CAUZVJ010000171.1:0-5769 GCA_963583225.1 Verrucomicrobiia bacterium | reverse complement strand
CCATGGGTGCACACGCCACCCAAGCTGTTCACGCAATACATGAAGCACCTACAGGAGGAAAAATGCACCGTGATCGCCCTCCGGGATCTTTCTCGATACGTGAACCACAAAAACCTTCCCGCCGAGCCGTTCGCAATCATTGAGTCGCGCAAAGCCAAGCTGCGGAAACAACAGGCTGAGATTGAGAACACCACGAAGTAAGCCAAGCCGCCGACCTCCTCCGTGAACACGGCGGCAAGACGGGTGAAGAATTGAAAGCTGAAGGGAAATGAAAACGAAACCGAGCCGGGCGTTTACCCTAATTGAACACAACTTCAATATTCCCGTCCGCTAGGTTCCCGCTAGGAATCTCCGCAATTCGGCCATAAAACAGCCGACGGGCGAGAACCGATGCTCTTAGAAAAAAAACTTCTCCGGATTCAAGAAGTACGGGGGCAGGCTATTGGTTGATCCATTTTTCGTACTCGGCGAGGGTTTCTGCACGTGAACATTTTGGGCGAAGCACGGCGCGGGCCTGGTAGCGGTACTCGTTCATCACATTGTAGCCGGGTACGATGAATTGCCAGTCCCACGCCGGGTTGGTGGTGTTGAACGCCTTGTTGAAACCGCCGCCGCTGGGGGAGTGTGTCAAGCGGATGCCACCTCCGGGCTTAAACATGAGGATGTACACTAGGTTCTCAAAATTCCCGTAGTACAACGGCTTGGCGTATCGCATGCGGGAGAGGTTTTTGAAGAGCGCGTCGCGGGTGCCTTCCTGCCAGGTGAGTTTGAAGTCGTCGTTGTGGGCGAGCACGGTGCTTTCGTCGTCGTGCGCCTGGGTGCAGAGTTGCATCCACATCGACTCGTCGTCACGCCAGCCGCCGGGGAAGTAGAGGCTCTTGTCGGCGGGGCCGTTGATGTAGCTGGCCCAGAAGCAGCCGAACCAGCCGCGCTCGTGCACGTGCTGGTGCGGGGTGCAGCGGAAGTCCACATCAAGATACCACGGGGCGCGGAGGGTAAACCGGGTGGTGCTCTCCACATGGAATGTCGGCGTGGCGGGTTGGTGCAACTCGGCCTGATGGTCGTTGAGTTTTGTGAATGTCATCGGCGCGCGGCGCGGCTCAAAAAAAACATTGTTGTTCCCGAATTCGGTCTCCCCGTTGAAAATGTGCTCGAGGTTCAACCCGGCATAGGCCGGCACAAAGAGGCTGCGCGTACTGGTGCGATGCCGGAAATCCCAGACCCCGTTGTAGCCGGCGCGGTGGTTGTCTTGAGCGGCGTTGTCGCCGATGACGGCGGTGATTTCCCCGGCGTTGAAGGTTGCGTGTGCCATGCGGCCATCTTGCCACTCCCGCAGCGCTTGGCCAAGCGACGTTTCCGGGCTTGTGCTTGGCTGGGGGCTTGTGCAGCTTGGCCGAGTGCCATGATAACCACGGGGAACATCGAGATCGACAAGCCGATCGGGGAGGTTTTCGACTACACGGTCAACAACGTCCCCGAGTGGAGCGACACGGTTGTTGAAGAAAAAGTCATCGAACAAACGCCGGACGGTGCGGGCAGCCGGTTCCATGTTGTGACCCGTGATCCCGGCGGCAAATCGATGGAGTTCGACGGCACGGTGACGCTCAACCGACGGCCCACGGCGCAGACGGTGGTGATGATTGGCAAGCAGTTTGAAATCGAGGCGACGTACACGTTTGAGGATATCGGCGGCCGGACGAGGGTCGATCTAACGTCGATCGTGACACCAAAGGGTTTCGTGATGAAGCTGATGTTTTTTGTGGTCGGCGGGCTCGGGAAGAGAGCGGGTTGCAAGGCGCTGGAAAAGGAACTGGCCAGCCTGAAGGTGAAAGTCGAAGCCCGAGATTGTTAATCTGGCATCCGGGCAACGCCGGGGCATTTGCTGATGACTTGCCTGTCGCAGGTGTACAATTTCAAGCCCAAGTCCTGGGCCAACGCGATGTATTGGCTGTCGTACGCTCTGCAGCCAGTTTGGCGGGCAACAGTCAGCACGCGTTCGGGTGGCATGTCGTAGGATGCGTCGCTCATCAAAGCGACGGCGTCCTCGAGGAGTTCAACAGATTGTTCCGGGGCGAGTGCGCCGGTGCGTTCGTGGGTACAGAGGACGTTCAGGAATTCATCGAGCCAAAGTCTTGGAGCCACCCATTCAGAATCGAGTTGTTGCAATCGATCCATGGCCGCGGATCTCTCACCGCGAATGAGCAGGTAAGCGATCACGTTGGTATCAACGACGATCATGCACGTCCGTCGTCGATTGCATTCCGCAGAGACTCATCGTCGATCCAAAGACTCATCGCACCTCTGCGCCGTTGAATCCTGTTGAGCAGTGCGATGCGATCTGTTTTTCGCGGAGAAACCGCTTGTTCCAGCGTGAAAAGAATCTGCTTATTGAGACTTCGCCCTGTGCGGACAGCGGTTGTGCGGAGTCGCTCGTGCAACGCCTTCGGGACATCCTTGACCGTGATATTCATACCGGCACCATTTTGGCACCGTTTTGGTTTATGGCAAGCAGTTTATCTTTTTTTTGGCATTTTTGGCATGTAAACGCTGGTTTTCTTTTTCTGTTTTCCCGCCGGGGTCTGGCGGGTAATCTTTCCGCCATGCGTTTCCGTTCCTTTGTTTCGATTGCCTTTTTCGGGGTCTCGGTTGTTGCGGCGTTGGCGGCGAAGAAGCCGAACATCGTTTATATCATGTCCGACGAGCTTGCGTATTACGAGCTGTCGCACATGGGGAATCCGTACATTAAGACTCCAAACATCGACCGCTTTGCAGCGGAGGGCATACGGTTCACGTCCGCATTGGCGGGGGCGCCGGTCTGTGCGCCGTTGCGCTGTAATTTGATGACCGGCAAGCACGCGGGACACGCCTCGGTTCGCGCGAACGGCGGCGGCACTCCGCTGCGGGCAGGCGAGCCGACGATCGCGTCGATCCTCAGGGACATCGGCTATGCGACGGGTGGGTTTGGCAAGTGGGGTTGTGGCGGGCGTGACTCGACCGGCGTGCCGGAGCAGCACGGGTTCGATCTGTTTTACGGTTATTACGACCAGGTGCACGCGCATTCATTTTATCCGCCGTACCTTGTTCGCAACAGCGAGGAGGTGAAGCTCGCCGGTAACATTGGTGGCCGCTCGGGCAAAACGTATTCGCACTACTCGATCATGGAGGAAGGGCTGAAGTTCATTCGAGCGAACAAGGCCAAGCCGTTTTTTTGTTACTTCCCGATCACGCCGCCGCACGGCATGTACGACATCCCGAAGGACGATCCTGCCTGGGAACTTTACAAGGGCGAAAAGTGGATCGACAACCCGGCCATCGGGCAGGATGTAAAGAATTACGCCGCGATGGTGAGCATGGTGGATCACAACGTCGGCCAAGTGCTAGACCTGTTGCGCGAGTTGAAACTTGAGGATGACACGATCGTTTTTTTCACCGGCGACAACGGGGGGCAGGATCGCTTCCGGAGTAAAAAACATCCGCGCGGTTTTTTCGGGCCCAATGTGAACCCGAAAACCGGCGTCGAGTTTAGCGGCGGCAAGGGAAACCTGTATGAGGGCGGTTTACGCATTCCGTATCTCGTTCGCTGGCCCGGCAAAATCAAGGCCGGGCAGGTTAGCGACCTGGTTTTTTATCACCCGGACGTGTTGCCGACCTTGGCTGATCTCACCGGCGCAAAAGCCCCGGGCGACATCGACGGCCTGTCATTTCTCCCGACGCTGCTTGGCCAAGGGAAACAGAAAAAACACGAGATGCTTTACTGGGAATTCGGCAGCCAAATCGCTGTTCGCAAAGGCCAATGGAAAGCGATCAAGGCCAAAAAGAATCAGCCGTGGGCGTTGTACGACCTGACCGGGGACATCAGCGAGACAACCGATGTGTCGGCGCAGCATCCCGCTTTGTTGGCCAAGATGAAGGCATTCGCGGCAGCGGAGCATGAGCCGGTTCGCATTGGGAAATATCTCGATGCCAAGCGCACCCGGCACGAGAAGGATCGCTTGGCCAAGTGGGGCACCTCAAAACCGCAACGCAGAACCAAACGCCCGAAAAAACAACCGCGCGGATGATTTTACACGGACTTTTCCCTGTCGCTTGGCCAAGCGCGGTGGTAGGTTTTCGCGCTCGTATTTTTACTGATGAAGATTATTCGTTTTTTGGATGAACAGGGTGCGTCGCAGTATGGCGCACAGCATGACGACGGCTCGGTGACCCGCATCGAGGGCTGTATTTTTGGCGACCACAGCGACACCGGCGAGGCTGTCACGGTGAAGAAACTGCTCGCGCCGTTGAAGCCGGTCGCCGTTTTGTGCATCGGCCTCAACTACCGCAAACACGCCGAGGAGGGCGGGGCTGACATCCCGAAACACCCGGTGCTGTTCATGAAGATGCCGAGTACCGTGCAAAACCCGGGCGACCCGATCCTCCTGCCGACCAGGCTCAAGAGCGACTCGGTGGACTACGAATGCGAGCTTGCAGTCGTCATCGGCAGGGACTGCAAAAACGTCTCGAAATCTGACGCGCTCGACCACGTGCTCGGCTACACCTGCGCCAACGACGTCAGCGCGCGCGACTGGCAGAAGAACGGCGGCGGCGGCCAATGGTGCCGTGGCAAGACGTTCGACACCTTCTGCCCGCTTGGTCCGGTGCTGGTGACGAGCGACGAGATTCCGAACCCGAACTCGCTTGGCATCAAGACCGTCCTCAACGGCGAAGTGATGCAGGACTGGAACACCGACGACATGATCTTCGACGTGCCGACGCTGATCGAGTTCCTCAGCGGCAGCACCCAACTTGTCGCCGGCACGGTGATCCTCACCGGCACGCCGCACGGCGTCGGCTTCGCCCGCACCCCGCCGGTGCTGCTCAAGGACGGCGACGAAATCACGATCGAGATCGAGCGCATCGGCCAACTGACCAACCCAGTGAAAGACGAGTAATGTTCCAGTATATTGCCCAAGCGGACGACAAGCCGTGGCAGCCCGGCCCGTACGATGGCGTGGAGTTGAAAATACTGCATAAGGACGAATCGACCGGCGCGGTGACGGTGCTGCGGAAGTTCGCAGCCGGCTCAATCATCCCGGCGCACACGCATCCCCTGGCCAACGAGTGGGCCTACGTTCTTTCCGGTGAGTGGGAGGAGTCTGAAAAAGTGTACACCGAGGGGACGCTGTTTCACGCGCCCAGGGGCGAACGCCATGGCCCGCACAAGGCCAACACCGAGGTGATCAGCCTCACCCACTTTGACGGCCCGCTGACCGTCGAGTGATTGACCCTCCCAAGTCTCAACCGATTCTTGACGGAGTGGAAACTTGGGGTACATTGTTTCGCAAGTGATCACCGTAAATTGCAGCGCCTGCGGCGGCCAACCGCAGTTTGACGACTCCGAGGCGGGCAAGGAGGCACTGTGCCCGCTGTGCCGCAAACTGCTGGTGATCACCCCGGCCAAGCCGGTCGGCGGGTTGTCAGCGGAGGAGCAGATGGCCCGGTATGAGGATTCGCTCAAGGAGACCGACTGGGGACATCAACCGTGCTGAGCTTCAGCGCCTTACGCTTGGCCAAGCGCCACTGTTTTTTTATGATGAAAACGAACATCCACTCCCGCTTGGCCAAACGTCTGGGCAAGGGCTTTACGCTGATCGAGTTGCTGGTGGTCATCGCGATCATTGCGATCCTGGCCGCGCTGCTGCTGCCGGCCCTGGCCAAGGCCAAGAACAGCGCCCAGGGCGCCGGCTGCCTGAACAACATCCGGCAATTTGCCATTGCCAACGCCCTGTA
>CAUZVJ010000170.1:0-5777 GCA_963583225.1 Verrucomicrobiia bacterium | reverse complement strand
CAGGTAGCTTGTCGCTGCGTCGTCGTCAGGAATTGATGGGCAAACTGCAAGCCGAGGGCGGTCCGCGAAGCTGGCGCGTGGCGGGGTTGTTCGTCGATCTGCTTGGTCAAGTGGAGAGCTTTGCCCGGACCCAGAGCCGCCAACTCGACGGGCCTTACGGGATCGTCGAGGTGTTCCCGCCGGAGGACTTGCTCGTCGAGCGCGTGCTGGTGTCCACGTACCCAAGCCCGAATTCCGAGGCGCGTGATTGCGCCCGCAAACTGTTGGCGGTGGTGTTGCGCGGGCAGTTGGAAATGGACTGGCCGGAAGTTCGCCGGCTTGCGGCACTGCCGGAGTATGATAACCTGGCGGACTGCGAGCGCTTGGTCGCGGAGGTGAGTGATGAAATCGGAGTCGAAAATCCCCTGCATTCCTAAACAGGGAGTGATGAGTTTTGAGGATTGGCTGGCGGGTCGCCGGGCGCGTCGCGAGTCCGGCAATCTCGTGGCACCGGAAGTCATTCGCCGCAAAGCCAGCTCAAGCGACCGTCGGCTGCGCGCCCAATTCAAAGGCGAACGCGGACTGCCATTCCCAGCGATCGAAGAGTTGTAGGGGAGTTACCGATTATTCGGTTGCAGTTTGAAGTTTTTCCAGGGGTATTGAGCGACAACGACAAACAATCAGACCGGTTCGGCGGCATTGCCCGGCTTTACGGGGAGGCGGGGTTGCGGGCGCTTGGCCAGGCGCATGTCTGTGTCGTCGGCGTGGGCGGCGTGGGCTCGTGGACGGTTGAGGCGCTGGCCCGCTCGGGGGTCGGGGCGCTGACGCTGGTGGATCTCGACGAAGTTTGCGTGACAAATGTGAACCGGCAGTTGCCGGCGCTCGACGGTGGCTTCGGCAAATTTAAGGTGGAGGAGTTGGCCAGGCGCATCGCGGCGATCCATCCCGGTTGCCAAGTGACGGCGCGCACGGAGTTTTTCAGCGACAAAACCAGCGGCGCACTTTTGGCGGACGGGTTTGATTTTGTGGTGGACGCCATCGACAAAGTCGGCAACAAGGCGCGACTCATCGCAGACTGCTGGGAGCGCGGCATCCCGGTGATCACCAGCGGCGCGGCGGGCGGGCGGCGCGACGGCACGCGGGCGGAGGTGGCCGACTTGGCCAAGTCCACCAACGATCCGCTGCTCGCAAAGGTGCGGGCGCAGTTGCGCCGAGAGCACGGTTTCCCGCGCGCCGGAAAACGGATGCGTGTGCCGTGTGTTTTTTCGCCGGAACCGCCGGTGTACCCGAAGACGGATGGCACGGTGTGCGCCAGCCGCCGGGAGGCGGGGGAGTCGGCGACGTCGCTCAAGCTTAATTGCGAGTGGGGTTTCGGCGCGGCGACATTCGTGACCGGGGCGTTTGGTTTTGCTGCGGCGGGGGAGGTGATCCGGCGCTTGGCCGGCGAGTGTTCGACTTGAGGCGGGCTTGTTTTTGGTTTGGGCGGTGCTACCGTCGGTGGCGATGAGTCAGGACGCTGTATCTGTTGAAGTGCGAGGGATTCTTCCCGCGAACAGCGGTTGCGCCGTCTTCATTGGGAACGACGAAAAGGTGTTCGTCATCCAGGTGGAGCACAACATGGGCGCCGTGATCGGCATGTTCCTGAACAACACCCCGAAGGAGCGGCCACTGACCCACGACTTGATCGGGCACTTGCTGGACGGGTTCGGCATCAAGCTGCTGCGGGTGGTCATCACGGAGCTGAAAAACTCGACCTATTACGCCCGGCTGATCCTCGAACAGGAAAACGAACTCGGCCGCAAAATCGTGGAGGTCGATGCCCGGCCAAGCGATTGTTTGGCGCTCGCCGCCCACTACAAGTCGCCGGTGTACGTGGCGGCGGAATTGTTCGCTGAGGTCGAGGACATGTCCGAGGTGCTGGCGCAGATTCAGGACTCCTCCGGCGACGAGGAACAGGGTTGATTTTCGCAGCATGCCCGCCGCCAATCCCCAGCTTCCCGCCGAGCCGCTCTGCCTCATTTTCGGCGACGAAGATTTTCTGGTGCGCGACCGCGCCAGCCAGATTTACGAGGGATGGTGCGCCGCCGTCGGAGGGGAAGATCACGAGGTTATCGACGGTATGGTGCGCAACGCCGCCGAGGCGCTCGACGCTTTGGCCAAGCTTGATGAGGCGGTGCAGACGCTGCCGTTTTTCGGCGGAGCCAAGGTGGTGTGGCTGCGCGGTGCCAACTTTCTTGGCGACGAACGCACGGCTTCAAGCCGCGAGGTGACCGATCGGCTCAACGGCTTGGCCAAGGGCTGGGAGAGCTTCGACTGGCAAGGGGTGCAAGTGCTGATCAGCGCCGGCAAAGTTGACAAGCGGAAGACGTTTTTCAAGATGCTCAAAAAGGTGGGCGCGGTTGAGGACCTGTCCGTCGCCGAAAAGGAACGCGGCAACCGGGCGGCGCTAATCGTTCGGCAGCGCTTGGCCGAGTTGGGCAAAAAAATCACGTCGCATGTTGCCGACGAATTGATCCTGCTGGCTGGCTCGAACCTGCAACAACTGCACAGTGAGGCCGACAAACTCGCGTCCTACGTGGGCGAACGCGACGAGGTCACGCGGCAGGACGTGCACGAGATCGCCACTCGCACCAAACAGGCGCAGGCGTTCGCGCTGGCCGATGCGCTGGGCGAGCGGAATCTGCCCAAGCTCCTGCGCGTGCTCGACGAGGAATTATGGGTCGTGAAGCTCGACTCCAAGAAATCGCCGATAGCGTTGCTCTACGGTTTGATTTCCAAGGTTCGCACGATGATTTTTCTCAAGGAGTTGACGCGGCTGAAATGGATTCGCACCGGCGGCGGCTATCCGCAATTCAAGTCGCAACTCGAAGCCATCCCGGACGACCGGATGCCGGACGACCGGAAGTTCAACCCCAAGGCGATGCATCCGTACATGCTCTTCAACGCGCTTGGCCACGCGCGGCGCTACTCGGAGGAGGAACTCACCCGCGCGATGGATATTTTGCTGCGCTGCAACCGGCAGTTGGTTTCGTCGAGCACCGACGACACACTGCTTCTGCAACAGGCGCTGGTGCAAATCGTCAACAAGGCTGCGTGACCGGCACTTGGCCAAGCGGAGTTTTGAATGTTCATCGGGCCGGTTGTTCTTTACGCTTTGTCGCGCATGAATCAGGTGGCTCTCATTACGGGTGCGTCCCGAGGGATTGGCCGGGGCATTGCGATGGAGTTGGCTGCGGAGGGGTTCGACGTGGTGATCAACTACGCCGGAAACCAAGCCGCCGCCGCCGAGACGGCCAAGCTCTGCACCGAGCGGGCCGCCGTCGCCGGCCACACGATCCGCGCTGAGGTGTGCCAAGCTGACGTTGGCCAAGCGGCGGATCGCGAGCGCTTGATCGAGTTCACCCGCGACTCGCTTGGCCGGCTCGATCTGCTCGTCAACAACGCCGGCATCACCTCCATCGGCCGCGCCGATTTGCTCGATGCCACGGAGAAAAACTGGGATGCTCTAATGGCGATCAATTTGAAGGGGCCGTTTTTTCTCTGTCAACTCGCTGCTCGCTGGATGGTCGAGCAGACCGAAGCCGACGCCGAACGTCGCCCGAAAATCATCAACATCTCCTCCGTCAGCGCCCACGCCGTCTCGACCAATCGCGGCGACTACTGCGTGGCCAAGGCCGGCTTGGGGATGGTGACCAAGCTGTTCGCCGCGCGCCTGGCTGATCACGGCATTAACGTGTACGAAGTTTGCCCCGGCGTGATCGCCTCAGACATGACCGCGCCGGTGCGCGAAAAATACGACAAGCTGATCGCCGACGGGCTGGCACCGATCCGCCGCTGGGGCGAGCCAAGCGATGTCGGCAAGGCGGTGGTCGCGTTGGCGCGCGATTATTTTCCGTTCACCACCGGCGAAGTGTTCAACGTGGACGGCGGCTTCAACGTCCGAAAACTTTAAGACATGGCCATCAAGATTGACCGCAAACTGACGCCGCAAAAACTCGTTCCCAAGCTGGGAATATTTTTCGATCTGTCCGGGCAGAAGATTTTGTCCATCGAGAAAAACTGGCGCGCAGCCAAGGGCACGCCGGTGTTCACCGAGAAGGGCCAATACACCACGCGCGGCTGGACCGAGTGGACGCAGGGCTTTCAGTTCGGCTCGGCCGTGCTGCAATACGACGCCACCGGCGACGAGCGGTTTTTGAAGATCGGCAGACGCGGCACGGTGAAGCACATGGCGTCGCACGTGTCACACATCGGCGTGCACGATCACGGCTTCAACAACGTCTCGACCTACGGCAACCTCCGCCGACTCATGCGCGAGGGAAGGATCGACCACGACCCGCGCGAGATGGAATTTTACGAACTGGCGCTCAAGGTCTCCGGCGCCGTGCAGGCCGCGCGATGGACGGACATTCCCGGCGGCGGCTACATTTATTCATTCAACGGCCCGCACTCGCTGTTCATCGACACGATCCGCTCACTGCGTTCGCTTGCCGTGGCGTATCAGCTTGGCCACGCGTTGATGGGTGAGCGGGATCGGAAGATTTCGTTGCTCGAACGACTGGTGCAGCACGCTGAGGCGACAGCGGCGCACAGCGTTTTTTACGGCGAAGGCCGCGACGCTTACGACGTGCGCGGCCGCACGGCGCACGAGAGTATTTTCAACCTGAACGACAGCACCTACCGCTGCCCAAACTCGCAGCAGGGTTACTCGCCGTTCAGCACGTGGACGCGCGGCTTGGCCTGGGCAATCTGCGGCTACGCCGAGCAGCTCGAGTTTTTCCGCACGCTCACCGATGCCGCGCTCAAGCCCCTCGGCGGTCGGCGCAAGTTGACGGCCATGTTGCTGAAGGCGGCCACCGCCACCGCCGATTTTTATATCGGGAACAGTTGCACCGACGGCGTTCCCGCTTGGGACACCGGTGCGCCGCAATTGCACCGCTTGGGCAACTACTTGGCCAAGCGCTCGGCTCCGCATAACGACTTAGAGCCGGTGGACTCCTCCGCAGCGGCGATAGCGGCGCAGGGGCTGCTTCGCTTGGGCAATTACCTGCTCAACGCCGACAAAAAAACCGACGGCTCGCGCTATCGCCAGGCCGGCCTGACCATCGCCAACACGTTGATTCAGGAGCCGTACCTCTCCACGAATGCCAAACATCAGGGCTTGGTTTTGCATTCGATTTATCATTGGCCCAACGGCTGGGATTACATCCCGCGCGGCAGCAAAATCCCATGCGGCGAAAGCTCAATGTGGGGCGACTACCACGCGCGCGAATTGGCGCTAATGCTCCTTCGCGAGGCTCGCGGCGAGTGTTACCTGACCTTTTTCGACTACTGATTCATCGTGGCTGAGCCGTTCAAACTCAAGCGCATTCCGTCGCTGAAAACCCCGGAAGCCTTCCGCGAACACGTCGCGTCGCTTGGCCTCGATTTGCCGTGCGACGATCACATTCAGCCAACTGCCGAGTCGCCCTTGTCCAAGCCGCTCGATCGCATCACGCTCGGCGGTAAGACGCCCGGCAACCGCATCGCCATTCACCCGATGGAAGGCTGGGACGGCACGACGAGTGGCGGCGTGACGGACGAAATGACACGCCGCTGGCAACGCTTCGGCGAGAGTGGGGCCAAGCTGATCCTCGGCGGCGAGGCGATGGCGGTGCGCCCCGACGGCCGGGCCAACCCGAACCAACTTATCCTCAACGAGGAAAATCAAGCCGGCATCGCCGGGCTGCGTGAGGTGTTGATCGCAGCGCACGCCGAGCGCTACGGCTCGACCGATGACTTGGCGATTGGGTTTCAAC
>CAUZVJ010000169.1:0-5789 GCA_963583225.1 Verrucomicrobiia bacterium | reverse complement strand
GGGTCTTGGTGACCGGGGTGCGGCCGCCCGGTTTTTCGCCGGGAGCGTCCGGCGCGGGCATTTTCGGGCGATACACCGCCATCGTTTTTCCGTTGGCATCGATCTGTCCAACCCGGGCGATGCTCTCGATCTCGAGGTCGAGTTCGCGAATGCGCATTTTCCGCACCGGCTCGCGAGTTTTCTCGGCAATCACGGCGGGGGGAATGCCGGCGTTGATGATAGTGGTGTTGTTTTCGGTGATGTAATTATTCACGACCGTCGTCTCGTTGTGAATGATCGCCACCCGGTTGTCCGGCACCCGATGATGGTACAGGTGGTGGTGGCGCAGATGCGCGTAATCGCAGTAGGTGAACCAGCCGTGGCCAAGGCCGAATCCGAAGCTGAACCCGACGTGCGTGCCGCCCCAAGAGTACCCGATGCCGTGCACGTAGTGGGAGCCCGGGGGCAGCGGCGCCCAGCCGGCGTAAAGGTCGTTGGAACGCCACATCACCCAAGCGGGACTCCATGTGTAACCGGGCACCCAGCACCAGCCGTGATAGCTCGAGCGATGCCACCGCCCGTAATGGAACGGCGCCCAGCCCCAGCTGTAGTACGAGTTCCAATACCAGCCGACGTCACTGTAAATCCAGCGCCCGCCCTGGCTGTACGGCCGCCAGCCGACATCGACCACGGCCGCCGTCGGCCGCCACACCCAGCCGTGCGAGCTGTCATAAATCCAGTCGCCGTACGGGCTGAGCGCGCCGTAGTAATGGTTGTTGACCACCGGGGGAGCATCATTTGCCGGCGGCGGGGTCGGCGGCGGCGTGCTGGCCACCGGCTGTCCCGTCGCCGGGGCTGGCTCCGTCGGCACGGCTTCCTCCACGGCGTCACCTTGGCGGATCATCAGCGCTACCACATTTTCCGGGACGCCCAAGTCGTTGAGATAAATAATTGTCTCCGGGGCGATCCGGTGGACGATCGGGTTTTTCTCGACGTACGCCAGGAGCGCCTCGCCGCCGATGCCGCGCTTGGCCATGTCCACCACGTCGGCCACCTCGGGGCGCAACTCCGGCGCGTCGGCAACCGGTGCCGGGGCGTCGATTTGCGCGACCGGCTCCGGCTTGGTTTCCGGCGTCGGCGGCGGTGTCGGTGGGTCAAATTGCGCGAGGTCGGCTGGCGGGCCCACAGTTGCGGGGGGATGATTGTAAACGCGCGGGCCTTTCGACTCTCGCTCGCATCCGGCGGCCAATGCCACGGTCAGCATCAGGCTGCCAGCCATCAGGGTATGAATATTCTTTTTCATGATTCCAGACGGTTTGCGCCGTAATCGGCTAAAGTAAACAGACTCCCGGTGCCAACCGGCTATTCACCAAAACCTTTATCGGCTTGCCCGCAGCGTAGCACTTGAGTACCGCGACGCAACCCACAAAACTTCCCCCGTTCCTTCCGGCTTGCGTTGGCGCTCGGCCAAGCGGAAAGTCGCCGCATGCGCGCAAATCAGATTCGTGGATGGGTGAGTGTCGCGGCGTTGGTCGTCGGCTTGGCCAAGGGCAACGCCGAAGAACCGGCGGCCAAGCCGGAAACCGCCGAGGCCCGGCAGGCGAGGTTGTTCAAAAAATTTGAATCGACGCTGACCAACGCCGTGTTGACCGGCCAGTTCACCGTCGTCGGCAAGGAGACGCCGCCGCGCAAAGAATCGTACACAATTCTCTCGGTGAAAAAAATGACGCAGGGCGACTTGTGGGTGTTTACCGCGCGCATCAAGTACGGCAAACGCGACGTGACGCTGCCCATGCCGATTCCCGTCAAGTGGGCCGGTGACACACCGGTCATCTCGCTCGACAACCTCACGATTCCCGGCTTGGGCACCTTCAGCGCGCACGTGGTTATCGACGGTAAAAAATACGCCGGCACGTGGTCGCACGGCAAGGTGGGCGGACACATGTTCGGCACCATCGCACCGGCCAAGCCGAAGTCGGAGTAACGCACGCGCCGCCGCATGGAGCCAAGCCCGTCCACCCAACCGAAGCCCAGCACAGTTCGCACTTGGTTGTTGCGACTTGCGCTGATGATCGTCGTACCGGCGCTGTTGCTCGGCTTGGCCGAGGGCGCTTTCCGCTTGGCCGGTTACGGGCATCCGACTTCGTTTTTTGTCGCGTCGCCGCACCACGAAAAAGGTGCGCTGATTGAGAACACAAAATTTGCGTGGCGCTTCCTGCCGCCGACGCTCGCACGCGCGTCGCAGCCGACGTTGTTACGCCGCGAAAAATCGCCCGGCACAACCCGCGTGTTTGTGCTTGGCGAGTCGGCGGCGGAGGGTGATCCCGAGCCGGCGTTCGGTTTGCCGCGCCAACTGGAAGTGCTGCTCGAAGGCCGGTTTCCCGGTCGCGATTTCGAGGTTATCAACGCCGCTGTCACCGCCATCAATTCCCACGCCATTTTGCCGATCGCCCACGAGTGCGCCGGGCTCGACGGCGATTTTTGGGCGCTCTACATCGGGCATAACGAGGTAATGGGCCCTTTCGGCGCCGGAACGGTTTTTGGCCAAAAAACCCCGCCATTGGCCACTTTGCGGCTTGGCCTTGGCCTCAAGCAACTCCGGCTCGGGCAGTGGATCGCGAGTTTCGGCGAAACCGGCGGGAGCGCGGACGGCACGCAGTGGAAGGGGATGGGAATGTTCCTCGACCAGCAAATTCAAGCGGACGATCCGGAGCTCAATTGGGTTTACGATGCGTACAAAAAAAACCTGTCGGACATCCTCGCGGCGGGTCGTCGCGCCGGTGTGCGAATCGTGATGGCCAGCGCGGCGTCGAACCTGCGTGACTCGGCGCCGTTCGCCGGGGCGGATGCGATCGGGCATTTTCAGTTGGCGCGCACGCTTGAGGGCGAAGGCAAAACCGACGAGGCTCGAAGCCACTATGTCTCGGCGCGCGACCTCGACGCGCTGCGTTTCCGCGCCGACTCGAAACTGAACGCGATCACCCAAGCGCTTGGCCAAGCGGAAACCGGCAGCGTGACTTTCGTTGATGCCCAAGCCGCACTCGACGCGCATAGCCCAAGCGGCATCGCCGGGCGCGAGACGTTTTACGAGCACGTGCATTTTACGTTCGAGGGGAACCATCGCTTGGCCAAGTTGTTCGCCGAGGGCATCGCGTCGCAGATCGAATCGGGCGGCGACAAACCAAGCGGCCCGTGGCTGACGGCCGGTGAGTGCGCCGGGCGTTTGGCGTACACCGATTGGGATCGCGGCGTGGTGTTGGCGAGCGTCATTCGTCGGTTGCAACAGCCGCCGTTTAGTCACCGGCAAAACAGCGACGAAGCGATTGGCCAACTGCGCGCCGAGTCGCAGCGCGTGGCCAAGCGGCTCGACCGCACGGCGGCGTTGGCCGTTTACGACAACGCGCTCAAGTCGCGGCCGGACGACTGGCGACTGCTGCAGCGGCGCGGGTTGCTTTTGTCGTCCGCCGGCCGTCATGACAGGGGCGTTGCTTCGCTGAAGCGGTCCGTTGGGCAAACGCCGTGGAGCCGGATTCTCCATTACCAACTCGGCGCAGCACAAAACAAAGCCGGGCAGTACGCCGACGCGACGGTGTCGCTTGGCCAGGCGCTGGCGCTTCAGCCGGACTTCCCCGAGGCGGCCGCACAACTGACCCGGTCGCGCGCCGGCGTTTCGTATCAACTTGGCGAAAAGCTGATGACGGCCGGCAACACAGCGGTTGCGCTTGGCCATTTCACAAAGGCGGTGCAACTCGACGACACGTTTGCCGAGGCGCATTTTCAGGTCGGCGCGTGCCGGGTCGAGTCGGGCCGGATTGCCGAGGCGACGGCGAGTTTCGAGCGGGCGGTGGCGCTCAAGCCGAACCTGCCGCAGGCGCGATTCAACCTCGTCACCGGTCTGCTCAAGCTGAAGCGATACAGCGATGCGCTGGGGCACCTCGAGGCGTTGGCCGCAGAAAAACCGGACGACATCCAAGTGCAACGCTATCTGCAGTTCGCCCGCGCAAAACTCCGCGAAGCCGGTAAGCCGTGATCGGATGACGCCAATTCCGTTGCGGCGGCGGTGGGGTTCGGCTAAAATGCGGCGGTCATGTGGCGGCTCTTCAAAGAATGTCTCTCCTTCGCATGGCGGGAGAAGAAATGGTGGTTGATCCCGCTGATCGTGATGCTGGTGCTGCTGGCCGCGCTCATCCTGTTCAGCACCGGCTCGGCGCTGGCCCCGTTCATGTACCCCTTCATGTGAGTTGAGCGCATGCGCAACCTCCTCGGTATCTCTGCTTATTATCACGACTCGGCCGCTGCGTTGGTGGTCGATGGCGAGATCGTTGCCGCCGCGCAGGAGGAACGCTTTTCGCGCCGCAAAAATGACGAGCGGTTTCCCGGACACGCGGTTCGTTTTTGTTTGAAGCAGGGCGGCATCGGCTTGGGCGATCTCGACGCGGTTGTGTTTTACGACAAACCGGTCGTGAAGTTTTCACGGATGCTCGAAAGTTTTTTGGCCATCGCGCCGGCCGGTTTGCCGGCGTGGCTGCGGGTGCTGCCCGCTTGGCTTTCGGAGAAACTGAATCTGCGCCAAACCATCCGCGACGAACTCGACGGCTTGGTTGCTGACTGCCCGATTTTGTTCACCGAGCATCACGTCGCGCACGCGGCGAGCGCGTTTTATCCGTCGCCGTTCGACCGTGCCGCCATCCTCACGGTGGACGGCGTGGGCGAGTGGGCGACGACGACGATCAGCCGCGGTGCGGACAATCGCATCGAGATGCTGCGCGAGCTGCGCTTCCCGCACTCGCTTGGGTTGCTCTACTCGGCGTTCACGGCGTACTGCGGTTTTCGCGTCAACTCAGGCGAGTACAAATTGATGGGCCTCGCGCCGTACGGCGAACCGCGATTCGCCGGTGCGATTTTTGAAAACATGATCGACTTGAAAGCGGACGGCTCGTTCCGGTTGAACATGGACTGCTTCAGTTTTCTCAAGGGCAACAAAATGACGAATCGCCGTTTTGAGCGGTTGCTCGGCGGGCCACCGCGCGCGCCCGAGTCGCCGTTCGAGCAGCGGCACATGGACGTTGCCGCCTCCGTGCAGGAGGTTGTCAGCGAGGCGATGCTGCGCTTGGCCAGGCAGGCCCGCGAGGTGACCGGCGAAACCCGGCTCTGCCTCGCCGGCGGCGTGGCGCTCAACTGCGTGGCCAACGGCAAACTGCAGCGCGCCGGGTTGTTCGACGAGATTTGGATTCAGCCGGCGGCGGGAGACGCCGGCGGCGCACTCGGCGCAGCACTAGAGGCATGGCACCAGTCCCAAGCGGATGGGGGGGCAGATAACGCTTCAAAAACAGGCAACGATCACCCTCTCCCCGGCCCTCTCGGAGAAGGAGTTGTGCCGAGTGCAGTTGATGAGGTTGGCGAAGCCCGTTCGTTTCGGCAGCCCGATATACCCTCTAGAGGGTTGGGAGAGGGTGAACTCTCGGAAAACCCAGACCGACCAGCTTGGCTAGGTGCGTCCGCCGACTTGATGCGTGGGAGTCTGCTGGGGCCGGAGTTTTCGGAGGCGGTAATCCGGCAGGCACTCGAGGCGCACGGGGCGGTGTTTGAGCAACTCGACGAGACGGCGATGCTCGAGCGCGCCGCCGGGCTGTTGGCCGATGGCGCGATGCTTGGCTGGTTTCAGGGGCGGATGGAGTTTGGGCCGCGCTCGCTTGGCGGCCGCTCGATCCTGGGCGACGCCCGCTTGGCTTCGATGCAGTCGGCGATCAACCAAAAGGTCAAATTCCGCGAATCGTTCCGGCCGTTCGCCCCAGCGGTGCTGGAGGAGC
>CAUZVJ010000168.1:0-5789 GCA_963583225.1 Verrucomicrobiia bacterium | reverse complement strand
CGCGAAAGCCTGCGCTACATGAGGGAGGTCTCCGCGTAAGTCAACCGCTTGGCCAAGTGGTTATTGGCGCGTCTGCAGTTCGTAGTTCAGAACGGCGAAGCAGTAGATGGCGGCGGTCTCGCTGCGAAGCACGAGCGGGCCAAGCGTGATCGGCAGGGCGGCGGTGCAGATGGTGTTGATTTCTGTCGGCGTGTAGTCGCCTTCCGGCCCGACCCAAATCGCGAGTTTATTCGGCGCTTGACCGTGCTCGGCGGCGTGGGCGTCGATGTGTTCGCGCGTGTGTTTGGCGTCGGGTTGCAGCGTGGCGATCAGTGAGAGATCGCATTGGCGCGCATCGGCCAAGGCCTCTTTGGGCTTCATCGGCAACTCCAGTTTGGGTAGCCAAGCGGAGCCGCATTGCTTGATCGATTCGACGCAAATGTTGCGCCATTTCTCGACCTTGGCAGCCGTCTTGGCGTCGTCCCAGTCCGGCACGGAGCGATCGGACAACACCGGCACGATGCGGTGCGCGCCCAGCTCGGTGGCTTTTTGGACGATGAAATCCATCGCCTTGCCCTTGGCCACGGCCTGATAAAGCGTGATCTCGAACGGCAGCAGCGGGACGCTGTTTTCCTGAATGATGTTTAGGGTGGTCGAGTCGTTGCGAACTTCCGCCGCTTGGCAAAGCAGTTCCTTGCCTGCGCCGTTCAGGACGACGACGCGGTCGCCTTCGCGCAGGCGCAGCACGGAGCGGGCGTGTTTGGATTCCTGTGCGGAGAGGCGAAGCGGGGTGTTGTGGCATTCCTCGGGAGGAATAAAAAATCGATGCATAAAAAGGGACTGCTGGTTAGGTGAAAAACTTTTTTGCCTTCTCGAAGAAAGAGCCGCGCATCGGGTTGACGCGGTCGTCGCAGAGGTCGCCGAACTCGGTGAGCTTGGCCTTCTGCTCCGCGTTAAGCCGGGTGGGCACTTCGACGATGACGCGCACGTGCAGGTCGCCGTGCCCGTAGCCCTGCACGTTTTTGACGCCTTTGCCTCGAAGCCGCAGGATGGTTCCGGATTGCGTGCCGGGCGGCACATTGATTCTCGCGCTCCCTTTCAAAGTGGGCACCTCGATCTCCGAGCCGAGTGTGGCCTGCGCAAAACTGATCGGCACTTCGCACTGGAGGTCGTCTCCGTCGCGCTCGAAAATCTCGTGCTCCCGCACATGCAGCACGCAGTACAGGTCGCCCGGTTTCCCGCCGTGAATGCCAGCCTCGCCGTTGCCGGTGGAGCGCAACCGGGCGCCGGTATCGACTCCGGCCGGGACGCGGATGGTGACTTTGCTGGACTTGTCGCGGCGTCCTTCGCCATTGCACTTGGGGCAAGGCTTGTCGATGGTGGAGCCGCTGCCGTGGCAGCGGGGGCAGGTCTGCGCCACGCTGAAAAAGCCCTGCGACTGGACGACTTGGCCTTGGCCGTTACAGGTGCCGCACGTTGTCCGGCGGCCTCCGTCTGCGGCGCCGCTGCCTTTGCACGAGTCGCACGAGTCAAGTTTGCTGAGGCGAATTTCCTTTTCGCAGCCGTGGACGGCTTCCTCAAAACTCAGCTCCATATCGTAGCGAAGATCGGAGCCGCGAGTCGGCCCGGACGAGCTGCGCTGGCCACCTCCGCCGAACAGGTCCTCGAAGATGCCGCCACCCCCGCCGCCGCTGAAGACTTCGCGGAAAATATCGAACGGATCGTGGAAGCCGCCCCCGCCTCGGCCGGCCCGGGAGCGGGCACCGAATGCGGCGTGGCCGAACTGGTCGTAGGCCGCCTTTTTCTCGGGATCACTCAGGGCCTCGTAGGCTTCGCCGATCTCCTTGAATTTCTCCTCGGCCTCCTTGTTGTCTGGATTCTTGTCGGGATGATATTTGACGGCGAGCTTGCGGTAGGCCTTTTTGATTTCATCCGCTGAGGCGCCCTTGCTCAGGCCGAGCACTTCGTAGTAGTCGCGCTTGGCCATGGTTAATCCCCGGTCTCCTCCTCTGCGTCATCAAGGGGAGCGGCCACGACGACGGAGGCGGCCCGGAGCAGGCGATCCCGCAAGCGGTAGCCTTTTCGAGTTTGCTCGAGCACGGTGCCTTCCTCGGCCTCGTCGGTTTTCTTCCGGGACATGGCCTCGTGCTGGGAAGGGTCGAACGCCTGGCCGATGGCGTCGATTTCCGTGACGCCGATCTCCTCGAGAGTCCGCTTGAGCTGGGTGTAAACCATCTCGATGCCGGTCTTCAGTGACTCGATCGAGTTGTGGTCCGAGTTGCTGGCGGCGCTGATGGCCATCTCGAAGCTGTCCATCGTGGGCAGCAGTTCCCCGATGAGGGATTCGTTGGCGTAGCGGATGGCGTCCTGTTTCTCCTTGGCCAAGCGCTTGCGGAGATTGTCGGCCTCGGCGACCTGACGCTGGAGACGGTCGTAGTATTCCTCCGACTTGGCCGCCTGTTGCCGGAGTGCCTTGAGTTCCCCGGGCGTGGGCGGCGGCAGTTCTTCCTCTTCCTCGGCTTCGGGTTCGTCAGGTTCGGGCTCACTTTCCGCTTGGCCAGGCGCTTGGCTTTCCTGCTCTGGCTCGGCTTGGGTGGGATTGTCTTTTTCCTCCGAGTCGGTGATCTCGATGGGGTTGGCTTGCTGGTTTTCCTCTTTGCCTTCGCTGCTCATGGATGTCTGCCGATAACCGGCGGCAAATGTTGTACACGACCCCACGGGACAGGGCAACCGCGAAGCTCGCGCCTGCGGGGCGGTAGGTTGTTTGCATCAGGTGGAATTTGCCGATACGATTCGAGCAGGTTTTAACGAATGCCGGAAAAGACCAAACAAGAGGTGCAGCCCCAGGTCCGTGAGTTTTTTGACAAGGGGCTTGTCGCGCTGCGCAAGGACAATCTCGAGTATGCGACCAAGCTCTTCGAGCAGGCGCTCCGGCGTGAGCCGGGGTTTTTCGAGTGCCGCGAGGCGCTCCGACTCAACCAGTTCAAGCGGGTTGGCAAGAAGAGTGGTTTTTTCAAGATGTTCGGCAAGACAACCTCGACGTCGCTGTTGCCCAAGGGCCAACTGGCGCTGAAGAAGGATCCGCTCGAGGCCATCGAGGTGGCGGAGCAGATTTTGAATGACGACCCTTACAGTGTGATGGGCAACAAGCTGCAGGCCGAGGCAGCCACAGCGGTCGAGTTCCCGCGCACGGCGCTTTTCGCCTGGGATCTGGTCATGAAACAGCAGCCGGATGACAAGGCCAACACCATGAAATACTGCCAGGCCCTGGTGAACAACGGCGACGTGGCCAAGGCGGAGGAAACCTGTGCGGCGCTGGCCAGGGTGCATCCCGGCGACCAGGAGGTGCTGCAGCTTTCCAAGAACCTGACGGCAAGCCGTACGCTGGCCGAGGGCGGGTACGACAAGGTGGTCTCCGGTGAGGCCGACTACCGTGCGGTGCTGAAAGACGAGGACGAAGCGGTGTTGCTCGAGCAGGAAAACCGACGCTCTGAGCAGGAGTCCACCGCCGAAAATTTAATCGAAGAATACGAGCAGCGACTGACCGACGGACCTGAAAATCTGAAACTCCTCCGCTCGCTGGCAGAGTTGCATAGTCGCGTGAAAAACTTTGACAAGTCCGTCGAATATTACGAGCGGTTCAACAAGACCAACCTGCGCTCCGACGCCGCCGTGGACCGCGCGATCGTGGACACGAAACTGTTGCAGTTCGACTGGCGGATCAAGAAGGCAGCCCAAGGCGAAACCGGCGAGTTGAGCGCCGAGCGCACGGCGTTCGAGATGGCGCAGATTCAGCGCCTGTCCGACACGTACCCGTCCGACCTGTCGCTGCGATACGATCTGGGTGTGCTGCAGTTCGAGGCCGGGGAGATCACTGCGGCGATCCAGTCCTTTCAGCGCGCGCAAGCCAATCCCCACCGGGAGATTGGCTCGTTGATGTACATCGGCCGCTGCTTCGCCAAGCGGGGCATGAACGACATGGCGGCCGGCACCCTGCAAAAGGCGTTGGAAAAGAAGGTGGTCATGGACGACGAAAAAATGGATTTGCACTACCAGCTCGGCTGCGTGCTCGGCTCGATGGAGCGGACGGAGGAGTCGATCGACCAGTTCAAGATTATTTACGAGAAGGACATCGGCTACCGCGACGTCGCCGAGCGGGTGGATGCCTATTATGCCAGCCTCGGGTAGGGTGGCGCTGAAACGATGAAATCAATGACCGGTTACGGACGGGGCAAATGCGCGGCCAAGGGCGCGCGCATCACCGTCGAGTTGAACACGGTGAACCGCAAACAGGCGGAGGTGTCGCTGGGGGTTCCGTCTGAGCTGGAACCCATCGAGTCCGACTTGCGCGACATGATCCTCGCCTCCGTGTCCCGCGGCCGGGTCAACGGCCGGGTGACGCTGCAGCACTCGGGCGCGAGCCGGACTGTCTCGGTCGCTGTCAACGAGGCGCAAGCCAGGGCGTACCGGCGGGAACTGGGGAGGCTGGCCAAGTCGCTGAAGATTTCTGATGACCTCTCGCTGGACAGTCTCCTGCGCCTACCCGGCGTGCTGGAGAATTCCGAGCCGACGCTCAATGCCAAGGCGTTTCGCGCCCCGGCAAAGCGGGCGCTTGGCCAGGCGCTTGAGGCATTGCAGGCCATGCGCGAGAAAGAGGGGGCAAACCTGGGCCGGGACTTGGCCAAGCGCCTGGCCGGGCTGAAGCGCGTGGCCAAGCGGGTGGCCACGCGCGCGCCGGCGGTCTTGAAACAGCATCGCGAGCGACTGATCGAGCGCCTGAACAAAGCCAACGTAGAGACGCCCGAGGCGGACGATGAGCGACTGCTCCGCGAGATGGTCTATTACACGGACCGGATGGATATCACCGAGGAGTTGACCCGGCTCGACAGTCACTTCGCCCAGGTTGAGGAGTGCCTTCGTGTCACCCAGCCGGTGGGGCGCAAGCTCGATTTTTTGGCGCAGGAAATGTTCCGGGAAATAAACACGATCGGCTCCAAGGCCAACGATGGAGTGATTTCCCGGGAAGTGGTCACCCTGAAGACCGAGCTCGAGAAAATCCGCGAGCAGGTTCAAAACGTCGAATGAGCAGTGACGTTTCCAGCACGCCGCTTTTGGTGGTCGTTTCCGCGCCGTCCGGTGCCGGCAAGAGCACCCTTTGCGACAACGTCCGCGCTGCGCTGCCGAGCGCAAGCCGAGCCGTGACTTGTACCACCCGCGAGCCGCGCGACGGCGAGGCGGACGGTGTGGATTATTATTTTCTCGGCGAGGAGGAGTTCCTTGCACGAGTGGAGAGCGGCGAGTTTCTGGAGAATGCCGTCGTGCATGGCAACCATTACGGCGTGCTCAAGTCGGAGCTGCGCGCCAAGCTCGCCGGGGGGAGTGACGTGTTGCTCAACATCGATGTGCAGGGCGCGGCGACCCTCCGCGAACGCGCCGCGACCGACCCGGTTTTGAGCCGGTCGCTGGTCACTGTTTTTTTGCGTCCGCCAAGCCTGGAGGAACTGGAGCAGCGGCTCCGCGGTCGGGGTACCGACTCGGATGAAGTGATTGCCAGGCGCTTGGCCATCGCGAGGGATGAAATGGATCAGGCCGAAAAATTTGACCACACGCTGACCAGCCAAACCCGCGAGGCCGATGTCGACCGGATGCTTGGCATCATCGAGAACGTCCGCTTGGCCAAGCGCGAAGCCATCCCGACTCATGGGTAAACCGAAAAACATTGTGCTGGGTGTGAGCGGCTCGATCGCCGCGCACAAGGCGATCGACTTGGCGAGCCTGTTGGCCAAGGCCGGGTGCGAAGTGGATGTCGT
>CAUZVJ010000167.1:0-5842 GCA_963583225.1 Verrucomicrobiia bacterium | reverse complement strand
CGGCCCACGTGCATCGAGATCACGCCGGGGATGTCCGGCAAATAGTGGTTCAAGCCGTCAACCAATCGCTTCTCGGCATCCTCCACGTCCGGCTTGATCCAGAAAATAACTATGTGCGAAAACATCGCCGCCAGTGAATCCGATGCCCCAAGCGAAAGCAAATCCCATTTACCGCGCAACGGGCTAATTCAACAAGCCAACGAACCAAGCCGGATGCGCTTGGCCAAGCTCCCTCTCCCAGCGGGAGAGGGTCGGGGAGAGGGAGAGCCGTAATAGTGTAAGTCTGGCTCAGGCTTCTTTCTCTGTTGCTCATTTCTTACAGAGCCGATCCCGGATGCGCTTGGCTCGGTGAAAAATGATCGGGATGAATGGTCGGCAGCCTTCTCCCTCTCCCTAGCCCTCTCCCGCTGGGAGAGGGTATGCCGCGCCACAGCGGTTTTGACTTTCCCTGCCGGTTACCGTACTCCGTGCGGCATGCAACGCACTCTCTTCGCGCTCGTCGCCGGGCTGCTATTCGCCGCCGACACTTTCGCCGCCAAGCCGCCCAACGTCGTGCTCATCATCTCCGACGACCAGTCGTGAACCGATTACAGCTTCATGGGCCACGAAGCCATCGAGACGCCAAACCTCGACCACTTGGCCAAGCAGAGCCGCCTGTTCAAGCGCGGCTACGTGCCGACGAGCCTCTGCTGCCCGTCGCTCGCCACGATGATCACCGGGCTGTTCCCGCATCAACACCGCATCACCGGCAACGAGCCGCCCATCCCCGCCGAAGGCAAAAACACTGAGCAATACCGCAGCCAAGTGCAGGAATGCGTCGGCTTCATCGACACCGTCCCCACCCTGCCCCGGCTTCTGGCCAAGCGCGGCTACGTCAGTCATCAGTCCGGCAAATGGTGGCAGGGCCACTACTCACGCGGCGGCTTCACCCACGGCATGACCCACGGCGACCCCAAGCGCCGGGGACGCCACGGCGACGAAGGATTGAAAATCGGCCGCGAAGGCATGCAGCCGATTTTTGACTTCATCAACGACGCCGGCGACAAGCCGTTCTTCGTCTGGTACGCGCCGTTCCTCCCGCACAACCCGCACAACCCACCCAAGCGGTTGCTCGACAAGTACACAAAAAAAACCGGGTCCATCTTCATCGCCCGCTACTGGGCCATGTGCGAGTGGTTCGACGAAACCTGCGGCCAACTGCTCGACCATCTCGACGAAAAAAACCTGTCCGACAACACCCTCGTCTTCTACGTCACCGACAACGGCTGGATACAGCGCGCCGACAACGGCCGCTACGCCCCCCGCTCCAAACGCTCCCCTTACGACGGCGGACTCCGCACCCCAATCATGATCCGCTGGCCCGGCAAAGTGCAGCCAAGCGAACGCCCCGAGTTGGCCAACAGCATCGACCTCGCCCCGACCATCCTCAAAGCATGCGGCCTCAAGCCGACCGCCGCCATGCAAGGCATCGACCTGCTCGACGACACCGCCTTGGCCAAGCGCAAAACCACCCACGGCGCCTGCTACCTCCACAACGCAGTGGACATCCACAAACCAAGCGCCAACCTCACCCACCGCTGGCTCATCAACGGCAACTGGAAACTAATCCTCCCGAATAAAGCCAACGCCAAAGCCACCGAACCCGAACTTTACAACCTAACCAAAGACCCCCACGAAAACCAAAATCTGGCCAAGCGCTAACAAACCAAAACCAAGCGCTTGGCCAAGCGACTGAACAAACTGTTGCCGACAAAATGATGTTGGACACGAATGAAACTAGGTTTGTTTTATTAGCGTCCATTTGCGGTTGTTATTTTTTGATTTTTTCAACCGCGAATGGACGCCAATAGACGCTAATTTTTTTATTTGAAAATGCGCCCCCGCTTGGCCAATCGGGGAGCCCCGGCGGGGCGTCAGGCAACAGCCCGGGGCGTCAGCCCCGGGTACGACGCCCAAAGAAAGAAACGAGCCCCAACGGGGCGGCATAAAAACGGGCAAATAAAACAAACATGGATGAACAGGATAATATCCGGACGTTTTTCGTGTGAGGATTCTGCCACCCCGCCGGGGTGGATTTTCGTTGGGCGACGTTTCCGGTGGTGGCGCTTCGCTTACCACCGGCTAATGGCTTTGAAGCCGCCGGCTTCATCCAGCCGAGGGGTCGGTTCTTGTTTTTGACAAGCGGTGCGTCCCGAGGGCGCTGCCCCCGGCTACGCAGAAGTCGCCTTCAGGCGACAGCCCACACAACGGCGAGCAACGTTGCTTCACCGGGCTATCCCATATCGCCCCGCTGGGGCATTCACGCGCTCGTGTTCCTCCACTTTCAATTTGGACATTCTTTGTTCGATATTCGACATTCCCATTAATCCGGTTTCCTTGTCCGTTCGTGGCACCCCCACTCTGCGGCGCTTCGTGACTCGGCATCCTCTGCGTTTAAACCAAGCGCTTGGCCAAGCGACCCCGGAAAGTTGAATTGCAGCAGGATGGCTTTGTACCTAGCCTCCATTGCTTTACATGCGAACGAAAACAGACATACGAATGACTAAAACGATCTCAGCCACTTTTGTTGCAATCATCGGAATCAGCTTGCTGACGACGACCGTCACCGAGGCGAGCAGTCCGGCAAAGCCTAACACCGCCTACTCGCTGGAAGTGTTGCCTGCCGACCACACAATCAAAAAAGATCCCGTGACCGGCGCAACGCTGACGTTTCTCACGACGAAAACGCCGTCATCGGGCATCTATTTCCATGAGAGATCGTGGCTTGCTGACAGCTCCATGATCGTTTTTTGGGGGCATCGCGGGCTTATGGGTTACCTCACGGAGACGGGTGAATTGGTGGTGCTGGCCGCGCCAAGCGGCGGGCTCGGTGCGGCGACCGCTGCGGCGCAGCGCAACTCCGTTTTTTGCATGAGAGGTGGCGACGTATTGGAACTCGCACTGACCATTGAGGCATCGCCTACCCCGGCCGGCACTCCGTCCAAAGTCACAGTTGTCGAACGGCGCATCGCGACGCTTCCGTCTGGCGGGCAACTCAATATCAGCCACGATGATCGTTATCTTTCAATCATTCTCAAGAAGAAGGGAGTCAACACCATCAACGTTATCAGCGTTGCGGACGGACTTGTGAGGGAAGTGTGCCGGGAGGCGTCGCCAAACCAATGGCGTGGTCATCTGCAATGGAGTCGCACCGCGTCGAATCTGCTCAGCTTCGTTGGGGGTGATGACTGGCACCGCGAGGGGGCGGCGTCCCGCCTCTGGGTGGTCGATCCAAAAAAAGGCGTCCCGAAAGAGGTCTATCACCAGATCGACGGTGAATTGGTCACTCACGAGTCGTGGTGGCTGGACGACCAGATTTTGTTTTGCGGAGCACCACCCGCGATCAGGCTCAAGGGGGACCCCGCCAAGCGGGAGTTTTCTCACGTGAAGGTTCTCGACACCAAGACGGGAGTTGTCCGCATCATCGGTGCCGGGAGTTGGTGGCCCGGCGGGAGCGATGCGGAGATCTGGAAGCGAAACTGGTGGCATTGCGCGGGAAGCGAAGACGGACGATGGATCGTGGCGGACACCTTCCACGGGGACATCGCACTGTTTGAAGGCACAACCACGCGACCACGCCTGCTGACCACCGGGCACCGCACCTTTGGCGGGGGAACACACCCGCACCCCGGCTGGGATCGGCGAGGCAAGCAGGTGATTTTTTCGTCCAACATGCTGAGCGATAAAGTCAACGCCTGTGTCGCAAACATTCCGGAGAATTGGCAAACGCAAAACCCGGCACCCCGGAATTAACAGGGATTGCGCAGCAAGCTCCGCACGGAAAGTGGTTGCGTCTAGGGCGGCTTTGCGCTTACCGTCCCCGCCGTTTCACACGAAACTTTTGACTGGAAACACAGCAGAATCATGGCAAAACCGATTTATCACAGCAGTATCGAGGGGGCGCAGCACGGCGGCAAGGGGCTCGAGGGCTTCCTCGCCTTCGCCAAGGAGGCCGGGGCCGCCGGCGCACAGCCAAGCCACTACATGTTCGAGGATGGCGACACCGGCGAGGCGTTCAAAAGCGCGCAGGACATCCGCGACACGTTTGAGAAACACGGCCTCAAACTCGACGGCGTGAGCGGGCACTGCGCATTCTGGGTGCATACCAGCTCGTGGACCGGCACCAAGAGCGGCCACCCGTTCATCCACGGCCCGAACCAGGAGAAAAGCCCCGAGGAACTCGAGCAGTGGTACGAGGCGTACATCCTGCGCCTGATGGATTTGTGCGCCGAGTTGGGCTTGAAGATCCTGCCGATGTTCTGGGGCGTCTCCCACGGCTGGGAATTGGCCACCGGCTATCCGTGGGGCTTCTGGGCCGGGCCGGGCTTCGACCTCGTCAAGGCCGGCGAGGAGCGTTTCGTTGAAAAGACCGCCAAGATTCGCGCATACGCCAACAGCCTCGGCATCCGTCTCGCGCACGAAATCCACCCCGGCACCGCCGCGATGTGCGCGGAGGAGTTCGGCCGGCTCGTCGAGATTTGCGACGGCGACAAATGCCTCGGCGTCAACGCCGACCCGTCGCACTGCTGGGAAGGCGAAGATTGGGAAACGCGCTTCACCCACCCCGCCGTGCGCGATCGTGTGTACGCCTGCCACGTCAAGAACTTCGTCGTCCGCCCCGGCGTACCGTTGCGGCGCATGGACGGCAACTGGCACAACCGCGCGATGCAGTTCACCGACCTCGGCAGCGGCGACCTGAACATGGTCCGCTACGTCGAGATGCTCATCAACATCGGCTACCCCGCGAGATACAACAAAATCATGGGCACCGAGACCGCCCCGCTCATCGCCGAAACCGAGAGCCCCTACCGCGATGCGGACGCCACCGCCATCGAAGGCATCCAATACGTCCGCGACCAGCTCTGCTTCCCCGTCGCCGAAGGCTCCTTCGAAGACGACATGGGGGCGTAATAAATCCGATAGTTTCAAAAGCAAAAAGGCCCGGCAATTGCCGGGCCTTTTTTGTCGAAACTAGAAATGCCTTAGCTTTTCAACTCGTCGACCTCCATGAAGGCGTAGCAGAGCATGTGGGCGATGCCCATTTGGCAGTCCTCGGCACGGCCGTAGTGGGTGTCGTCGATCACGATCGTTTCGCTGGCCAAGTCGGCCAGCTTGCCGCGCTTGCCGCCAACGAGCGCGATGGTGTGCAGGCCGTTGGCGTTGGCCCACTCGAAGGCTTTGACCAAGTTCGGCGAACTGCCGCTCACGCTCATCGTCAGCACGATGTCCCCGGCTTGGCCGTAGTTTTCGAGTTGCCGCAGGTAAACATCGTCGTACGAGTAATCGTTGCCGATGGCGGTCATCCAACTGACGTTGTCGTTCAGCGACAAAACCTTGAACCGCTTGCCCAGCGCATCGGACGAACCTTTGCCGAGGTCGGTGGCGAAGTGCGACGCGTTGGACGCACTGCCGCCGTTGCCAAACAGAAAAATCTGCCGACCCTCGGCGTGGGCTTCCTTAAACTTGAGGATGATCGACTCAACCTGCTCGACCGGGATGGAATCGAGTGCGGCTTTTTCGGCTTCGATGTAGTTGACGATCCATTCGCGCATGGGCGGAACGTCGCAGAACCCACTAGACATTCAAAGCCAAAATCAGCGCGCCAACCGGCACGGCATCCTCGCCGAGCTTTGCCAAGCGCACGCTTGGCCCCGGCTTGAGCACGTCCATGATCGCGCGCCCAAGCGCAGGCGCCACAGCCAGGCGCAGCGGTTCGCCGATCTGCGACAGGCCACCACCGAGGATGATCGTCGCCGGGTTGATCAAATGCACGACATGCGACAAGCCAAGCGCGAGTTCGCCA
>CAUZVJ010000166.1:0-5862 GCA_963583225.1 Verrucomicrobiia bacterium | reverse complement strand
GCTCCGTCGAGCGCGTGATTTTCCCCGACTCCTGCACGCTGCTCAACTACATGCTCAACAAGCTGACCGACCTCACCAAGGGATTGATCGTGTACCCGAAAAACATGGTCAAAAACCTTGGCCAATCGCTGGGCATGTGGAACTCGCAGTCGGTGCTGCTCGCGCTCATCCGCAAGGGACTCACCCGCGAAGAGTCGTACTCGCTCGTCCAGCGCAACGCGATGGAGACGTGGAAAACCAAGCACGACGGCCGCGACGACGCCGATTTTCTCACGCAACTTTTGTCCGACCCCGAGGTCGCCAAACATTTCAAAAAAGGCGAACTCGAGAGCATCTGCTCCACCGACTTCCACTACAAACACATCGAGTCGCGCTTCAAAAAACTGGGGCTGTGAATCAGGCCCTAGACAACAAAACCATCGTCATCGTCGGCGGGACGACGGGGCTGGGTTTATCCGCAGCCAAGGCGTTCGTTGCCGAGGGGGCGCGGGTCGTCGTGATGGGGCGGAACGCCGACAGCGTGAGCCAAGCGGAATCGGCGCTTGGCCAAGCGGCCCGAGGCTTGGATGGCGACGCGACCGACCCCCAAACCGCCGCCGAGGCGATCGGCTTGGCCAAGCGGGAACTCGGCGGGTTCGACGGGCTTTACCACGTCGCCGGTGGCAGCGGGCGCAGCATGGGCGACGGGCCGCTGCACGAGATTAGCGACGACGGTTGGCGACAGACGATCGACTTGAATCTCACCTCGGTCTTTAACTCGAACCGCGCCGCGCTGAAAGAGTTTACCACGCTTGGCCAAGGCGGCGTGATTCTCAACATGACCTCCGTGCTGGCCGACTCCCCTGCCCCGAAATATTTTGCGACGCACGCCTACGCGACGGCCAAGGCGGCGATCGTTGGCCTCACCAAATCTGCGGCGGCGCACTACGCCAAGCAAAACATTCGAGTGAACGCCATCGCCCCGGCGCTCGTCGCCACGCCGATGTCCGGCCGCGCACAGACGAACGACGAAATCATGAGCTTCATCAAAAACAAACAACCGCTCGACGGCGGCCGGATCGGCGTGCCGGAGGACTTGGACGGCGCAGCGGTTTTCCTGATGTCCGCCGCCGCCAAGTTTATCACCGGCCAAGTGCTGGCAGTCGATGGCGGCTGGAGTGTCAGCGAAGGAATCGAATGAGTTACACAATCGGGATCGACCTCGGCGGCTCTTGCGTCAAGGCAGTCGTCGTCACGCCGGATGGCGAAACATTGTCCAAGCACAACCTCCCCTTCGACGCCGAGGCGGACATGGAGTGGGCCAAGTGCCTCCGCGAACTCGTTCGGTCAGTCGAAGATGAACAGGGCGGCAAACCGGGCAACATGGGCTTTTCAGCACCCGGCCTGGCGGCACCGGACAGCCGTTGCATCGTGCACATGCCGGGCCGACTCGAAGGGCTGGTCGGGTTGAATTGTCAGGAATTTTTCGGCTTCGACAAAGCGATCCCGGTGCTGAACGACGGCCATGCCGCGCTGCTCGGCGAAGCGTGGCTTGGGGCTGCGCGCGGTTTCCAAACTGTCATCCTGCTGACACTCGGCACGGGCGTTGGCGGCGCGGCGATTGTCGAAGGTAAACTGCTTCGCGGTCGTACCGGAAAAGCCGGCCACTTCGCCCACACCAGCCTTGGCGCAGACGGTCCAACGGACGATTGCGGATGCCCGAACAGCCTCGAGTTGGCCATTGGCAACTGCACGATCTCCAAGCGATCCAACGGCCGGTTCACGCACACGTGGGAAATGATGGAGGCCATCGAAAACGGCGACGCCGAAGCGGAAAAAATCTGGCTCAAGTCGGTCAGAGATTTGGCCACCGCGATCTGTTCCTTCTCCAACATCCTCGATCCGGAAGCCGTGATTATCGGCGGCGGAATCTCCAAGGCAGGCGACCGACTCTTCGTGCCGCTGCGCGAGTACGTCGCCCCGCTCCTTTGGAAGACGGACGACTACGAGTTGAAGCTACTCCCTGCTCATTTGGGCGATCTCGCCGGTGCGTACGGAGCCGCCGCCAACTCAATGGGAGTTTAAATATCGAGCAATGCCTCGGCTGCGGCCACCGAGGCGGCTTCGTTTTCCTGCAGGATGGTTTGCCATCCCCGGCCCTTGCCGGTCTCGATGTTTTCCGGCCGGTCATCGATGTACAGTATCGACGCGCCGGACTCGCCAGTGCGCTGTTCAACAGCGTCGTAAATCGGCTCGTCCGGCTTCATGCCGCCTTCCTCGTATGACAAAACATAATTGTCAAACACACTGTAAAACGGAAACCCTTCGCGAATATGCCCAATCGCAATTTCGTTGGTGTTCGAAAAAACGCAGGTCGGAATACCGAACGGTTTCAAGCGCTCAAAAAACTCAATCATCGTTTCCATCGGCGAAAAAATATCGGCGAAGATGCTGACGAACTCCGCGCGGTCGCCGAGAAATCCCGCCCCCTCCCGAATCGCCGCATAAAATTCGTCAGTCGTGATTTTTCCGGACTCGTAATCGACTTGAATCGGCGAGTTGACCAACCGCTGAATTTGCTCCACGTCGGCGTCGCTGCGCTCAGTAAAGCGGCGGATGGCAATGCTGTAATCGAAATCAACCAGGACCTTGCCGAGGTCAAAAACGACAACATTTGGTGTACTCATAAATTACTTTGCATCCAGTTCGCGGCGTCCCTCGAGCGCTTGGCTCAAAGTCAACTCGTCGGCGAATTCCAGTCCGCTCCCCGCCGGCAAACCATGGGCGATGCGCGTCACTTTCACACCGCGCTTGGCCAAGCGCTTGGCCAAGTAGAACCCGGTGGCGTCGCCCTCAACATCGGTACCCAGCGCGATAATGACCTCGTCGACTACCCCGTTGGCCAAGCGCTGCTCAAGTTGCGCCACTCGCAGTTCCTCCGGGCCGACGCCGTTCATTGGCGAGATTTTGCCACCAAGCACGTGGTAGTGGCCACGGAACGCGCCGGACTTTTCGACGTTCAAAATATCGACCGCTCGCTCAACGACGCAGACGGTTCGCTCGTCACGCGCCGGGTTGGCGCAAATGCTGCACGGCGACTTTTCCGCAAGCCCGCCGCACTGGCCGCACTCGATGATTTTATCGCGTGAAGTAACGAGCACGTTGGCCAAGCGCTTGGCCACAGCGCTGTCAGCTTGAATCAAGTGAAGGGCCAGTCGCTCGGCGGAGCGCGGGCCGATGCCCGGCAGGCGGTTGAGTTCCGCGACCAACACCGCGAGCGGTTCGGGGAGCGACGTCACGGGCAAAAATCAGAAGCCCGGCAGGCCCAAGCCGCCGCCCATGCCGCCGGTGAGTTTGCCCATCTCGGAGGACTGGGTTTCGCGTCCTTTTTCGAGCGCTTGGTTGACAGCACCGAGCACCATGTCTTCGAGCATCGAGATGTCCTCCGCGTCCACGGCGTCGGGGTCGATGCTGATCGACTTGACCACGCCGTCGCAACTGGCGGTGACCTTGACCGCACCGCCGCCGCTCGAGGCCTCGACCATTTGATCGGCCAACTGTGCCTGCGCTTCCTGCATTTGCCGCTGCATCTTGGCGGCTTGTTTCATCAATTTACCAATACTTGCCATGTTAAAATTTTCGGGTTACTTGCGCACTTCGACGATCCGGCCCCGGAAAAGTTCCAGCGCCTTTTGAATGAGCGGATCGTTTTTGAATTCCTCCGGATCGAGTTTCTCCGGCTTCGGAGCGGCCTTGGGTTTTTCCGACTCGACAGCGGCGGGCGGCGGGTCATCGATCGACTCCAGCACGGGTGCCGCAGTCCGCGCTCCCGGCGGTGGTTCGTTTGTGAAACGGAACTGTACATCCGCATGGCCAAGCGCGGCGAGTTGCTCGGCGAGCATCTCGTGATTGCGCTTGTTATCCACCAACGCGAGGTGCTCATCAGCGAAGCCAATCACAAAGATGCCTTTTGAAAACGACACGGCGTGCGCCTGCTGAAAATAAGTCTCCATGAACGGACTGGCCTTTCCGGCGGCGGCAACGAGTTGCGGCCAAAGTGACTGTAAATCAACGGGTCCCGCCGGCTTGGTTGATGTCTTCGGTGGCTCGGGCGGATGGCTTGGGACAGTCGTCTCTGCCTTGTTCGGCTTGGCGGCGGGCGCGGCTTGAGCAACGGCGGGTGGGTCGTTGTCGCGCAGTTTTTGCAGTTGGCCAAGCACCTCGTCGATGCCCAGCGCCGACATGGCCTGTGCCGCTTTGAGCAGCGACACCTCGATCAAAATTTTCTTCGACGTGGCCAAGCGTAGCCGGCCTTCGCAATCGGTCAGCACATCGAGCACCCGAACCAGCGCCTGCTCGTTCGCCAATTTGGCCCCGACTTGCAGGGTGGCGGCTTCGGCTTCGCTGATCTCGAGCAACGAGAGATCGCCCTTCGACACGACGAACACCAACCGGTTGCGGATGTGCCCCAACAGATCGCCGACCAAACGGCCGAGGTCTTTGCCTTGGCTGGCGAGTGCGTTGAGCTCGGTCAGCGTTTTTGTCGAGTCGCCGTTGAGTACGGACTCAGCGAGCGCGAACAGTTGCCCCTGCGCGGTCAGGCCGAACATCGACAGCACGTCCGGCTCGGTGATTTTCTCGCCGCAAAAACTGATGAGCTGGTCGAGCGCCGACTCGGCGTCGCGCATGCAGCCTTCCGCTCCGCGCGCGATGGCGAACAGTGCGCCCTCGTCGATCGTCACGTTTTCCTCGCCGCAAATATACTTGAGATGTTCGGCGATGAGATTCACCGGGATGCGCCGAAGGTCGAAGCGTTGGCAGCGCGACATGATCGTCGGCAGCACCTTCTCCGGTTCGGTGGTGGCGAACATGAACTTCACGTGCGCCGGCGGCTCCTCGAGCGTCTTGAGCAGCGCGTTGAACGCCGCCGTGCTGAGCATGTGCACCTCGTCGATGATGTAGATTTTGAACTTAGACGACGCCGGCGCGTACACGCAGGTTTCGCGCAATTCACGCACCTGCTCGACGCCGTTGTTGCTGGCGCCGTCGATCTCGAGCACATCGATCGAGCGGCCCTCGGCGATCTCGATGCACTTGGGATCGTCGTCGGGGAAATCGATTTTTGGCCCGTCGGTGCAGTTGAGGCACTTGGCAAAAATCCGAGCCAAGGTCGTCTTGCCGGTTCCCCTTGGCCCGCAGAATAAATAGGCGTGCGCGATGCGTTCGCCGGTGATCGCGTTGGCCAACGTCTGGCTGACGTGATCCTGGCCGACGACATCGCTGAAGCGCTGCGGCCGATATTTTCGGGCTATGACCTGGTAAGACACCGGCGGGAGCCTAACCTCTCGGCGCGTCCCGGAAAAGCGCAATGCGCTTGCCCAAGCGCTTGGCAGTAAAAACTTGTCAGGGCTTGCGGAATCTGGAAACTCTGCCAAGCGCGAATTCTGCGTTCACCCAAGCATGGCACACGATATCGAATCACGATTGGCAGTTTGCAGTTGGTCGCTGCAACCGGAAACCCCCGAGGCGCTCGTCGCTCACCTTCGCGAAATCGGCATCTCGCGCGTACAACTCGCGCTCGATCCGCTCCGCGAAAATCCCGAGGCATGGGGTAAAACCGCTGAGCTGTTTGCCGCCGAGGGCATTGAAATCGTTTCCGGAATGTTCGGCACGATCGGCGAGGATTACTCGTCGCTCGATGCCATTCGCGAATCCGGCGGTGTCGTGCCGGACGAACATTGGGATGCGAACTGGGCCAACATCCAGTCCGTCGCCGGCATCGCCGCCGGGCTTGGCCTGAAGCTGGTCACCTTCCACGCCGGCTTCCTGCCGCACGAGGAGAGCGACCCCGGCTTTGCCAAGCTGCTTGGCCGTATCACGCAG
>CAUZVJ010000165.1:0-5883 GCA_963583225.1 Verrucomicrobiia bacterium | reverse complement strand
CACCCCACTCACATCTCAAGTTCCAGGGCCACGGATCCCTCCCTTGGGCGTCGTGTTTCCAACCACCGCCATAATGGCGGTCCTAACGTCCTTTATTACGCGGGAAACGCCGACTGGATGAAGGCTGAAAGGATGACTGTCGATATGTGGCGGGAAATATGGTAACGATCCGAGCCGCCGGTCGCGCCGCCCATAGCTCCTGCCCCACTTGGATGCGAAGATTCTTGCTGGAATGCTTCCGGGTGAAGAAAGAAGAATAGCCTGGATCCCCATTTTGCGGCAACTGATCGTCATATGTTTTGCGTGGGCGTTCATCGTCCAGGCAACCGCCGTGTCGCCACCGGACTTCAACCGGGACATCGCGCCGCTGATTGCCAAGCGCTGTCTCGAGTGCCACAACGCACGCGACGCCAAGGGCGACGTCAACCTCACCACTCACGCCGGTTTCACTAAAGGAACCGAGAATGGCCGACTGGCTCTCGAGCTCGTCGCCAAGGGCGAGATGCCACCCAAGGCCAAGGGGCGGTCGCAAAAGCTGCCCGCAGCCGAGATTACCCTGCTCAAGGAATGGGTGGATGCCGGAGCCACCTGGCCAAACGGACGTGTGCTCGATATTTATGAGGCCACGACCGATGTCCGGGGAGGTCGCGATTGGTGGTCGCTGCAACCGGTCAAACGCCCCGCCGTGCCGCGCTTGGCCAAGCACCCGATTGATGCGTTCATCTTGGCCAAGCTCGTGCAGGAATCGATGGAGCCTGCACCGTGCGCCGACCGGCGCACACTGGTTCGCCGCGCTTACTTCGACCTCACCGGCTTGCCGCCGACTCCGGAGCAGGTGGAGCAGTTCACACGCGACCCGTCGCCGGACGCCTGGCCAAGGCTCATCGACCGACTGCTCGCCTCCCCGCACTACGGCCAACGCTGGGCGCGTTACTGGCTCGATCTCGTGCGCTTCGCCGAGACGGACGGCTACGAGCGCGACAAACTCAAGCTAAACATTTGGCGCTATCGCGACTGGGTGATCAACGCGTTTAACGGCGACATGCCGTACACGCGATTTGTCGCTGAGCAACTCGCCGGCGACGAGGTGCCAAACCGAACCGAGCAATCGGTCGTCGCCACCGGCATGATTCGCGCCGGCACATGGAACGATGAGCCCAACGACTCGGCCGACTATCTTTATACGAGGCTCGAAGACATGGTGCACACGACGACTTCCGCCTTCCTCGGGCTGACCGTAAAGTGCGCGCGTTGCCACGATCACAAATTTGACCCCATCCTGCAGAGTGACTATTACCGAATCGCCAGTTTTTTCTGGGCTGGGCACATCGGGCAGGCAAACCAAGGCGGCCCAACAACCAAGGAACTCGGCTTCGAGGCTTACGGTTGGACGGACAGGAGCGCCGATCCGCCACCGATCCATCTGCTCCACAAGGGTGAACGCCACAAACCCGGCCCAAAAATTGCGCCCGGTTTTCTGTCTGCGGTGACAGCTCTGGATAAGCCCCTCGCTCCGCCGCCGTCCGGCAGCAAAACCACGCACCGGCGATTACAGTTTGCAAAATGGATCACCGATGGGCGCAACCCACTTACCGCGCGCGTGATGGTGAACCGACTTTGGCAGCACCACTTCGGGCAGGCGCTTGTCCGCACGCCGAACAATTTAGGCTTCAAAAGCGATCCTCCGACTCACCCAAAACTACTCGACTGGCTGGCAGCGGAATTCATGGAACCCACCGCCGACGGCGGCGAGCCTTGGACACTGAAGCGACTCCACAAACTCATCATGACCTCGGGCACTTACCGGCAGCAGTCCATTCACCCGAAGGAAACTGACTACGCCGACCGGGATTTTTTGAATCGCAACTGGTGGAAATTCAATCGCCACCGGCTCAATTCGGAATCCCTTCGCGACGCGATGCTGTCGGTCAGCGGACGACTCAACCTCAAAATGGGTGGGGCAAGTTTCTACCCGAAAATGTCGAGCGAAGCTCTGGAGGGATTGTCGCGCAAGTCCGGCGACTGGAAAGACTCCACGCCCGGCGAGCAATCGCGACGCAGCATTTACATGATGACCAAGCGCTCGCGTCTGCTGCCACTCATGACGGCGTTCGACTTCAGCGACACGACGATCACCTGCGGACAACGCGACGTCACCATCGTTGCGCCGCAGGCTCTTGCCTTGCTGAACAACCATTTCGCCCACAGCCAAAGCGAAGCCTTGGCCAAGCGCCTGGCGGGGCAAACCGGCAATACCGGCGGGCAAATCAAACTGGCTTGGCGGTTGGCGTTCGGACGCAACCCCACCGACAAAGAACTTGGCCAAGCGGAAACGCACCTCCGCGTGCAACGCATTCACTTCGGGAAAAAAGAAAACGCCCAACACCTCGCCCTGTCCTCCCTCTGCCATGTCCTGCTAAACTCCAACGAATTCATCTATGTCGATTAAGAAAAAAAACAACCAAGCGGGACTGTTTCCCTGCGGCCAAACCCGGCGCGAATTTGTCTGGGAGATGGGGGCCGGGTTTTCCGGTTTGGCCCTGACATCCCTGCTGGGTGCGGACAGTTTTTTTGCGAAGCGCGCGCTTGGCCAAGTGCCGGGGAATCCGCTCGCGCCGCGCCGCTCAAGCTACTTCGGCAAAGCCAAGAGCTGCATTTTCCTGATGATGAACGGCGGGCCAAGCCAAGTGGACACGTTCGACTTCAAGCCGGAGTTGCAAAAGTACGCCGGCAAGTCGCTGCCGCAGGACAAAAAATACATTAATTCCGGCGGGCGAAAAGTAGGCTACCTGACCGCCAACTGGAGGCCGTTCAAGCCCGGTGGTCAAAGCGGCCTCTTGGTTTCCGATTATTTCCCGAATGTCCGAAGGCACGCTGACAAACTGGTGGTGGTTAAGTCATGCCAGGCAGACAGCCACGCGCACGGCTCTGCGTTGGTTGCCATGAACACCGGCAGCACATTCATCGGCCGACCGTCGCTTGGTTCATGGTGCGTTTACGGTTTAGGCGCAGAAAACCAAAGCCTGCCGGGTTACGTCGTCATGCTCGACAAGCGCGGTGGTCCCATTTCCGGTCAACCCAACTGGTCGGCCGGTTTCATGCCATCGATGTTTCAAGGCACGCTGTTTCGGCCAAGCGGCAATCCCATTCTCGATCTGCAAGGCCCGAGCCATCTGGACGCGGTAGCACAACGGCGCCAACTTGACCTACTCGCACAACTCAACCAAAAGCATCTCGACGAACGCCCCGGCGGTCGGGAACTCGCCGCCCGCATCGAGACATACGAGCTCGCCTACCGGATGCAATCCGAAGCACCCGACACGGTCGATTTATCAAGAGAAACCCAGACCATCCGCGACCTGTACGGGATCGGGAAACAACCCACCGACGAGTACGGGCGCAACTGCCTGATCGCCCGCCGACTGGTCGAGCGCGGTGTGCGGTTCATCCAACTTTACTCCGGTGGAGGGCATCTCGAGGATACTTGGGACGGGCACGAAAGCATCGAGAAGAACCACGGCCTGCACGGAGCCGAGGTCGATCAACCGATCGCCGCACTGTTGACCGATCTCGAACAACGCGGCCTGCTGGAATCAACCCTGGTCGTCTGGGGTGGCGAGTTCGGCCGCATGCCATTCAGCGAAGGCAAGGACGCGCCCGGCCGAAACCACAACCCGTACGGCTTCAGCATGTGGATGGCCGGCGGTGGCGTGAAAGGCGGAATGAGTTTCGGCGAGACGGATGAGTTTGGCTTCCAAGCGGTGGTCGATAAGACTCATGTTCACGACATTCACGCGACGATCCTTCACTTAATGGGAATCGATCACGAAGACCTGTCTTATTTCCACCAGGGCCGTCAGGAAACCCTCACCGACGTTCACGGCCGGGTGATCAGGGAAATCTGCGCTTAAACCTGCTTGGTCAGGTTGACGCCGAGGCAGATGAGTTTTTTTGCGTCGGCGTCGGACTTGGCCTCGGCGTAAATCCGCAGGATCGGCTCGGTGCCGGAACCGCGCAGCATCAGCCAAGTGCCGTTGGTGGCGATATATTTCACTCCGTCGAACGTCTTCACTTCGCTCACCGGTGAACCGGCGAGTTTGCCCGGCGGATGAGCAGCGCAGTGGCGCATCAGCTTGGCTCGTTTCTCCAGCGGGAAATGTGTATCGAGCCGATCGTAGCGGTGTGGGCCAAACTGTTTTTCGAGTTTGGCCAAGAGCTTGTTGACCGAGGTTTTTTCGGTCGCCAACAGTTCGAGCAAAACCAAGCCGGCGAGAATGCCGTCGCGCTCCGGAATGTGCCCGGGGAAACCGATGCCGCCGCTCTCCTCGAAGCCCAACAACACATCGCCTTTCTGCATCTCGGTGCAAATGTATTTGAAGCCAACGCCGGTCTCGACCAATTCCAGCCCGTGCGCCTCGCAGATGCGATCGACCATCGAGGTGGTCGTCAGCGCCTTGACCACCCTGCCCCGCTCACCTCGGTTGACGATGTAGTGATGCAGCAACAGGCAAATGATCTGGTGTGTCGTCAGCGCATTGCCTCGACCGTCCATGCCACCGACGCGATCCGCATCGCCGTCGGTGACGAGGCAGAGATCGTGCGGGTGTTTGCGAAGGTACGCCGCACTCGGGCCGTAGTTGTGCACGATCGGCTCGGGATGGATGCCGCCGAAAAACGGGTCGTGCTCTCCATTGAGCGTGGTGACTTTGCACTTGGTTTCGCCGAGGATTTTCTCGAACGCCCCGGCGCCGACGCCGAACAGCGCGTCGTGCGCGAACCGCAATCCGGAGTTGGCAACCAAGTCGAAGTCCACCAGTTTCCGGATCGCCCGGGCGTGCGGCGTGTGCAGATCCTTTACGCGAACCAACCGCTTGCGCTTGGCCAAGCGCAAGTCGAGTGCCTTCACCGGCTTGGCATCGAGCAACGCCTCGACCGCTTGGCTGGTTTGCGAGTCTGCCGAACCGCCGAAATGGCCTTTCAGTTTGTAACCACAAAACGCGGCAGGATTGTGGCTCGCAGTGATGACGATGCCGCCGACGGCTTTCTCCGCCTTGACGGCGAACGAGATGGCCGGTGTGGGCGTGGGCGAGTTGCCGAGTACCACTTCAAAGCCGTTCCCAGCGAATACTTCCGCCACGCGCTCGGCAAATTGGTCGGCTAAAAATCGCCTGTCGCAGCCGATCACGACTTTCTTTTTGGTGCCTTTCGGGCGTCGTTTCTTCCAATGCTCCGCCGTCGCCTGTACAACCCGATCGACATTGGCAAAAGTGAAATCCTCGGCGATCACCGCCCTCCAACCGTCGGTGCCAAATTTTATTTTGCCCAAGCTCACTTGTTAAATCCGCTGTTCACCTGCGAGACGACCTTGTGCATTTTCTTCACTGCACGCGTCAGGCTGCGCTCACCAAACAAGGCCGACCCGGCAACAAAGGTGTCGGCCCCGGCCCGGGCACACTCGGCGGCGGTTTTCAAGTTCACGCCTCCATCGACCTCGATGCGGAAGTCGAGTCCCATCTCCTTGCGCCACTCGTAAATCTGTTGAATTTTCGGCACGCATTCCTCGATAAACGGCTGCCCGCCGAATCCAGGATTCACGGTCATCACCAGCAACAGATCGATCTTGTCGAGAAACGGCTTGACCTTGTCGATCGCAGTCGGCGGGTTAACAGCCAGTCCCACCTGTTTCTTGAGCGAGCGGATTTTCCAGAGCAACGACGATACCCGGTCCTCAAGCTCAACATGTATAGTTATCAGGTCGACACCGGCCTTGGCGAACGGCCCAAGCAAAATTTCCGGCTTGGAGCACATGAGATGCGTGTCGAAAAAAAGGTCGGAGTGTGGGCGGGCATCGGCGATGACCTGCGGGCCGAACGTCAGGTTGGG
>CAUZVJ010000164.1:0-5971 GCA_963583225.1 Verrucomicrobiia bacterium | reverse complement strand
GACGATGAACCTGCTGGGCCACGAGATCGAGCTGATGCCCCGCACCCTCGTCATCGATAAAAAAGAAGTCCCGTGGAGCACCGCCGGCAGCCGAATCACAATCGCGCCCAAGCCCGAGTAACGTTGATTTCAGGGTAGGGACGGCTCTCCGAGCCGTCCGTTTTTGAACTCGCAAGCGGCCGGCTCGGAGAGCCAGTCTACCTTTTTTGTCAGACGGCTTTTAGTTTAGGGAGGTCTTGGGAGTCGACGAGGCCGACCGGTTCGCGCTTGGCGTTGACGATGACGAGGTCGTCGATGTTGCGCTCGTTGAAAACCCGGATGGCGTCGGCGGCGAGGGCGTCTTCGCGCAGGCAGATCGGCTTGCGGGTCATGACCTTGGCCAACGGCAGGTCGAGCACGCCGTCGCCCTTGGCCAAGTGGCGCCGCAGGTCGCCGTCGGTGAAGACACCGGCCAGTTTGCCGGACTTGTTCACCACGCTGACACTGCCGGACTTGGCCTTGCCCATGACGAGCAGCGCGTCGCGGACGGTGGCGGTTCGCGGGGCGACCGGGTTGCGAGTGCCTCGGCGCATGATATCGGTGACCTTGAGCAGCAACGCACGGCCGATGGCACCGCTGGGGTGGCGCTTGGCAAATTCTGATTTCTTGAACCCGCGCGCCTCAAGCACGGCCATGGCGAGCGCGTCGCCCATGACGAGCGTGGCGGTGGTGCTGGCGGTGGGCGCCATGTTGAACGGGCAGGCTTCCTTCGGCACTTTGACGTTGAGCACGACTTCGGCGTGTTGGCCAAGCGTGGATCGCGGCGAGGCTGTCACGGCGACAATCTGCACGGCGAACCGCCGGATGGCCGGCAGCAGGTTGATGAGTTCGTCGGTCTCGCCGGAGTAGCTGAGCGCGAGCAGGACGTCGCCGTCGTTGAGGATGCCGAGGTCGCCGTGCATCGCATCGACGGTGTCGAGCAGCACGGCGGGCGAGCCGGTGCTGGTGAAAGTGGCGGCGATCTTGCGGCCGATGTTGCCGGATTTGCCGACGCCGAGAACGACAATTTTTTGCCGCTTGGCCAAGGCGGCGACGATCAGTTCCACCGCCTGGTCGAACGACTTGGTCAGGTGCGAGCGCACTGCCTTTACGGCGGCGAGCTCGACATCGAAAACTTCGCGGGCTCGCTTGAGGTGGGACACGGCGGGTTACTCTCCGTTCGGATAGGAGCCGAGGATTTTCACGAAGCGGCTGATCCGCTCGAGTTCCGCGATGGCGTTGGCCACTTTTTTGTCCTCGAAATGGCCGTCGCAGTCGATGAAAAACAGGTACTCCCACGCTTTGCGCTTGCTGGGGCGCGACTCGATTTTGGTCATGTTGAGCCGGTATTTGCGGAACGGCCCCATGACTTCATGCAGGGCGCCGACCTTGTCCTCGATGCCGATGACGAGGCTGGTGCGGTCGTTTTTTGTGGAGGGACTGCACTTGCGGCCGAGCACGAAAAACCGGGTGGCGTTCGCGGCGTTGTCCTGGATGTTTTGGTCGATGATCTGGAGGTTGTAGCGCTCGGCGGCGAGCGACCCGGCGATGGCGGCGCCGGCCTTGTCCTCGGCGGCCTTCTCGGCGGCGCGGGTGGTGGAGGAAGCCTCGATGACCTCGACCGACGGCAGGTTTTGCTGCATCCAGACACGGCACTGGGCCAGCGCCTGTGGGTGGGAGTAGAGCCGGCGAATCTTCGTGCGCCGATTGCCGCGGACGAGGCAGTGCTGAATGGGCATGACGATCTGCGCCACGATCTTGAGCGGGCTGTCCACGAACAGGTCCAGCGTGTGGGTGACGACGCCCTCGGTGGAGTTCTCGATCGGCACCACGCCGTAGTCGGCCCGGTCTTTTTGCACCTCGTCGAAGACGTCCTTGATGGTTTTCTGCGGCGTGTAGCGCAGACTCGAGCCGAATTTGCGAATGGCGGCCTGATGGGTGTACGTCGCCTCGGGGCCGAGATAGGCGATGCTCAACGATTTTTCGAGCGAGAGCGAGCAGGACATGATCTCGCGGTAGATGGCCCGCATGGCCTCCTCGGGGATCGGGCCGTCGTTGAGCTTGGCCAAGCGCTGGAAAATCAGCCGCTCGCGGTGCGGCGCGTAAATCTCCTCGCCGGCCTCGAGCTTGATCGTGCCGATGGCCAACGCGTGCCCGGTGCGCTCGTTGAGCAGGCGCACCAGTTTTTTGTCGATGCCGTCGATGGCTTTGCGGTGTTCCTCGAGGCTCATAACCGGTTATTCGTCGTCGTTCTCGTCATCATCGTCGTCCGTTTCGTCCGGGTCATCGTCGGCTTCATCGGCCTCGTTGTCGAGGGGGAGTTCCTCCTGTGAATCGTCAGCGGGCGCGGTGGCGAGCTCGATGTGAATGCGCCGTAACTCGTCGGCGGCGGGGAGTTCGTCCAAGCCCTTCAGCCCGAAGTGCTCGAGGAAAAACTGGGTGGTGCCGTAGAGACGGGGGCGGCCGGGGGCGTCGGCCTCGCCGCACACCTCAATCAACTCGCGCTCGACGAGCGTCTGCACGACGCCATCGACGGTGACGCCGCGAATCTGCTCCATCTCCGCGCGGGTGATCGGCTGTCGGTAGGCGATGATGGCCAGTGTCTCGAGCGCGGGGTGCGAGAGCTTGGGCGGACGCGGCTTGGCCCCGACGAGCACTTGCAGCCAAGGGGCGAAATCCGGCTTGGTGACGAATTGCCAGTTGCCGCCGACGCAGGCCAAGCGGTAGCTGCGGTCGGCCGCGTCGTGTTCAGCGGCGAGCTCCTCGAGCGCCTTTTCGACGGCGCGCGCGGTGGCTTTGGCGAACGGCCCGGTTTGTTCCTGCTCGTCCGGCAGCTTCTCCGGCGTCTCGCGGAGCAGCGTGCGCAGCTCGCCAATGCTCATCGGCTTTTGGGCCGAGAAGACGATCGATTCGATTATTTGTTTTAGTTCCACCGTGGTCAGGTTGTCACCATTTCGGGTTCCGGTTGTTCCGGCTTAATCTGCTGCATCTCCACTGGGGCGACGACAATCTCAATCTCGCCGAACGAGTCATCCTGCGTGGCCCGCAACTGCTTGAGCCGAATCAGCTCGAGCAGCGCAAGGAACGTGGCCACCACCTCGCCCCGGCTGCTCGCACCGTCGAACAACCCGCTGAACTTCAGCCGATCCACCTGCCCAAGCCGCTCCCGGATGGCCACGATCTTCTCGCTGATGCTCCAGCGATCCTCGACGATTTCGCCCTGGGCAGCCTCGCGTTCGGCGGCCCGCCGAAGCAGTTCATTCACCGCGCCGACCAGATCAAAAATGCTCGCCTCGAGCCGGTTGCCCATGGGCAGCGGGTCGATCGGGATGCTCCCGGGCCGCCGTGTGTAAACCTTCTCCCGCTCGATTTCCAGCCTTTGCAGGTCGTCCGAGGCGTCCTTGAAGCGCTTGAACTCCACCAGCCTGCGGATCAGGTCCCAGCGCGGATCTTCGGCATCGGCGTCCTCAGCGTCCTCCACCTGCTCGCTCACCGGCAGCAGTTCGCGGCTCTTGATGTACATCAGCGTCGAGGCCATGACGATGAACTCGCCGGCCTGCTCGAGGTCGAGCTGTTTCATCAACTCCACGTACTCGATGAACTGCGAGGCCAGCTCGGTCATGTTCACCTCGTAAATATCCACCTCCTGCTTTTTCACGAGAAAAAGCAGCAAATCCATCGGGCCCTCGAAGACCTTGAACTGAATCTTGAAATCGGGCATGCGCGTCGGGGCACGGGTCTGTGCCGTCAGCGTACCTTAGTTGAGGGATGCGGCCCTTGGCAATATACGTCTCGCTTGGCGGGCTTGCCGCCGCCGGTTGGGGCGGCTAATTTCGCGCGCATGAGAACTTGGCTGACCCCGATTGCCGCCCTCTGCCTCGTCGCCGCCCCGGCCCCGCTTGGCCAAGCGCCGGAGTTGGAGTCGACGGACGACCCGCCGCTTGGTCAGGCGGCCGCGCAAAAGAAAGTGTACGTCGTGCCGGTGCGCGACGACATCATGCCGCCGATCCTCTACGTCATCCGCCGTGGCGTGAAAGAGGCGATGGCCGCCGAGGCCGACTGCCTCATCATCGACATGGAGACCAACGGCGGCCGGGTGGACATCACCGAGGACATCTTTGACATCATCGGCAAGTTTGAAGCGAGCGGGCCCGATCGGCTGTTTCCGAGGTTGACCGTCACTTACGTCAACAAGGATGCCTACTCGGCCGGGGCGTTCATCGCCGTGGCCACGCAGAAAATCTACATGGCGCCCCAGAGCGTCATTGGGGCCGCGGCGCCGATCATGATGGGGCCAACCGGCGGAGTGGCTGAGATGCCATCGACGCTGGAAGTGAAGATCAATTCCGCCATACGAGCGAAGATACGCACCCAGGCCGAGAAGAACGGTTACGCCAAAGACGTGATCGAAGCGATGGTCGACAAGACCAAAAAGCTCGAGCGCGACGGCAAGGTGCTCTGTGCCGAAGGCGACATCCTCACGTTGACCAATCGCGAGGCGGAGGCGAAGTACGGCGACGCCAAGACGCCGCTGCTCTCCTCCGGCACGGTCGAGAGCATCGACGCGCTCATCATCGAGCTGGGTTACGCCGGGGCGCAGCGGGTCGATGTCCAGCCGCTCGGCGCGGAGCAACTCGGCACGTGGATCAACGCCATCAGCCCGCTGCTGCTGCTGATCGGGATCATCGGCCTTTACATCGAGTTCAAGACGCCCGGCTTCGGCATGTTCGGCGCGATCGGCATCGCGGCGCTGGCGGTGTACTTCTTTGGCGGCTACGTCTCCGGGCTGGCCGGCATCGAGTGGGTTGGCATCTTCGTGCTGGGGGTGGTGCTGGTGGCGGTGGAACTGTTCTGGCTGCCGGGCACCCTCGTCATCGGCATGGTTGGCGTGGTTTGCATGCTCGTCGCGCTCGTGATGGGCGTGACCGATATCTACCCTGACATGCCGTGGTTCCGGACCGGCGAGGGGGGAGAGGGCGTGCCGCAGGTCGAGGGCATCGACTTTCATGATCTTGGCAAAGCCTTCTCCAAGCCAATCCGCGACCTGATGATCGCTTTTCTGCTTTCGATCCCGCTCATTTGGGCCTTGGCCAAGTACCTGCCGAAGACGACCCTTTTCACCACCTTCGCCTCTGACGCGGCCAGCGGGGTCGAGTCGGTGGCCGCCGTGGCCGCTGCGGTCGATTCGCGGCTTGGCCAAGTCGGCGAGGCCACCACGCCGCTGCACCCCGGCGGCAAGGCGATGTTCGGCGACGACATGTGCACCGTCGTCACTCAGGGCGAGATGATCGACGCCGGCACGCAGGTGAAAGTGATCGGCCACCGGGGCAGCGACCTCCTCGTCATCGAAGCCTGAGCGCCCGGCCAGGCGGGGCACCGGATGGGCAAGACCAACAACATTTATTTCGCCTACGGGTCGAACCTTTGCCCGGAGCAGATGGCCAAGCGCTGTCCCGGTGGCCGGGCGCTTGGCCGGGCGGAGCTTCGTGACTGGCAGTTCCTCATCAACACCCGCACCTACGCCACCATCAAAGCATCGTCCGGAGCGGTGACTCACGGTGTGCTCTGGTCGCTGGCGCCGGGGCACATCACCGCGCTCGACGACTACGAGGCGGTCACCGAGGGCATTTACACCAAAAAAAATCTCATCGTTCAGCAGGCCGGTGATCCGGTGGAGGCGCTGGTGTACATCGACCCCGTTTGCGAGCTTGGCCAACCGGCGCCGGACTACCTCCAAAACATCCTTGACGGCGCGGCGCACTTCGGCCTGCCGCCGAAGTACATCACCGGTTTGGCCCGGGACTGGGGTGTGGCGAACGCTACTTTCGGGCAGCGGGAGTGATGGAGAGTTTCACCCGCTTCCCCTTTCGCAACACCTCGATGCCCACCGGCTTGCCGACTTTGACCGCGTCGAGCGCGTAGGTGTAATCGTAAATGTTGGTGATGTCCCTGC
>CAUZVJ010000163.1:0-6012 GCA_963583225.1 Verrucomicrobiia bacterium | reverse complement strand
GGCGACATCATCACCAAGGGCACGTACGGGCAGTTTGATTTTCGCTTCGAGTGGAAACTGGCCAAGGGCGCGAACAGCGGAGTGAAATATTTTATCATCCGCAAACGCGGCTCGCTCGGGCACGAATATCAAGTGATCGATGACGCCGGTTATCCCAATGGTGGCATGCACAGCACGGCGTCGTTTTACGACGTGTTCGCTCCGGCGAAAGACAAGCCGGTCAAGCCGGCGGGGGAGTTTAACACGTCGCGCATACTCGTGAAGGGGCAGACGGTGAAGCATTTTCTCAACGGCAAACTGGTGCTGTCGTACGAGCTGGGCAGCGACAAAGTGAAGGCGGCGGTCGCGAAGAGCAAGTTCCGGAGTCTGGACGTGTTCGGTGTGCGGTTGGCCGGGCATATTTTGTTGCAGGACCACGGCGGTGAGGTGTGGTTTCGCAACATCCGCATCCGCGACTTGAGCGGGGAATAGCGGCGGACCGACTTGGCCAAGCGCTTGGTTTTGCTCGTTGCGTCGCTTGGTTTGCGATACACCACCTGCACCGATGAGCGAATCGAGCGCACCGAAAATTCCAAAATGGCCTTTTATCGCGGGAGACGTGGCTCTCCTGTTGATGGCTTGGCTGGTTTATTATCACTCCGAGGCGTCGTTTGACGGGCTGGAGGCGTTCTGGTGTTTTGCATGCGTGGCGGCGGGGGCGTGGGTCATGGTGCTGCCGTTTCTCAGGGAATTCCAGGCGCAGGCCGACCTGACTGAGGCGAAGGAGTTGGCGGCTTCGGTTGAGAAAATCTCCTCGATCGATGGGATCGCCAAGCAGATCGAGAACGCCACCGAGCAGTGGCTCCATGTGGAGGATCGGGCGAACGAGATCAACGCCACCTCGAAGGATATCGCCAAAAAAATCAACGCCGAGGCGCGCGAGTTCACCGAGTTTTTGCAGAAGGCCAACGACACGGAGAAGAACCATTTGCGGCTGGAGGTGGACAAACTCAACCGGGCGCAGGTGGACTGGGTGCAAGTGGTCACAGGGATGTTGGATCATGTGTTTGCGCTCAACCAAGCCGCCCGGCAGTCCGGGAAGGAGGCGCTGATCAAGCAGTTGAACAACTTTCAGGCCGCCTGCCGGGATGTGGCCCGCAGGGTGGGGGTGGTTACTCACGAGCCGAAGCCGGAGGAGGGTTTCGATGCCGGAAAACATCAACTGCGCGATCCGGAGGCCGAGCCGGAGGCCGGGGCGAAGATCATCGGCATTGCCGCGCAGGGGCTGTCCCATCAGGGGCAGATTTTGCGCAAGGCGGTCGTGGTGATCGAGGGGGAGGAGCCCGGCCAAGTGCCGGCGGATGCCGGCAAGCCCAAGCAAAAGGCGAAGAAAAAAGCGTGATCGTGCTCAGTTGCGCCGTGCGGCGCCCTGCATGTTGAGAAGCCGCTGTGCGTTTTTGTCGCCGTTGTCGGCAGCCTCGATCAATGCGCTTTGGATGTTCACACCGGCTTCGCTGACGACCATGAATTGATCGACGCTGAGCTTGGCGCTGTAGGCCTTGAGCTGGTTGATGCTTTGGATGGCCAGCGGGAAGTTGCCTTTGTCCAGCGCGTCGCTGGCAGTCTTGGCCAACTGCTTCAGCTTGGGGTCGGCCTTCTCGAAATAGGTGACCAAATCGCTGGCGGATTCCTCGGCGGTATCGGCCTGCAGTGCCTCTTCCGCGACCTCGCTGCAACCGACAAAAAGCAGGCCAAGCGACAGCGCAATAATGGGGGCATTGAGTCTGTGAATCATCTGTCTGGTTTTTTCGGATCAGCGACTGCGGTACCAGGGACTGCACCACCATCGGTTGCCGCCGGGTGGTGCGAAGCGGGCTTCCTTCGCCCAAGTTTTGAATTTCACGAACTCGACGTGGCCATCAAGACAGGCTGCGACGAATCCATACTTGTGGCGCTTGGCCACCGGTTCCTTCGGGCTGCTTGTGGCGTCGTTGTGAGCATGGGCATCGTCGCTACGGGCCTCCCAGTAAACGATGTCGCCCGGCTGAAATCGATTCGCCTGATAGGACGTGCCCGGCTTGGGGCCAAGCGTGTCAGTAAATTCGCAAAAGGCGCCGTTCATGATATAGCTCGATACCTGCTGCCCACGGGCTATGAAATTCTTGTGTGTCCGATCCTTGATGATGTAATCCATCGAGCACTTTAGGATGTTGCTGTTGTTGTGGTAGGGCCACAACTGGCTTTCGTGAACCATGTCCAATGAGGGTTGCTTGGGCCGCCAGACGCGATGCCGACTGTAGGCCCAGTTGGGTACGTGGAGCATGCTGGCGCCCCAGCCGGGGTAGGGCATAAAGTTTTCGCCATCGTTTTGGTACATCGCAGTGGCGATGCCAAGTTGCTTCATGTTATTGATGCAGTTGGTCCGGTGGGCCTGTTCCTTGGCCTTGGCGAGGGCCGGCAGGAGCAGGGAGGCGAGGATGGCAATGATGGTGATGACGACCAGCAGCTCAATGAGCGTAAAGGCCGATCTGTGGTTTTGTGGCGTTGTCATGATTGTCTGGGCTCTATCATCGGCCCCGGTTTCTGGGACTACACCACCACCGATTCCCGCCAGGCGGTGCCGAGCGGGCTTCCTGATAGTAGATTCTGGGATTGATGAACTCGACGTGGCTGTCAACTGAAGATGCCACGAACCCCTGCTTGTGCCGCTTGGCCACCGGTTCGCTCGGGCGGCTGGTGGCGTTGTCGTAGGCGCCGGCATCGTCGCTATGAGCCTCCCAGTAAACCATGTCGCCCGGTTGAAACTGATTCGCCTTATAAGATGCCCCCATTCTTCGTGGATTGAGGTTGCACGTGTATTCGCAGAAGGCGCCGTTCATGATGTAGCTGGTCACTTGGTTTTCCCTTTGCTTGAAGTTACGGTGTGTCCGATTTTTGACGATGTAGTCCATCGAGCATTTCAGGATGTTGCTATTATTATGGTAGTTCCAAAGCTGGCTTTCGTGAACGAGGTCACGAGCCGGGCGGCCGTTGGCACGCCGGGTGTATGCCCAGTTGGGCAACCCGATCGTGCCGGAGCACCAGCCCGGGTAAGGCATGTAATCGTCGGCATCGTTCTGGTACATCGCCGAGGCGATGCTGATCTGTTTCATGTTGTTCACGCAGTTGGTGCGGTGCGCCTGTTCCTTGGCCTTGGCGAGGGCCGGCAGCAGCAGGGAGGCGAGGATGGCAATGATGGCGATGACAACCAGCAACTCGATGAGAGTGAAGGCCGATCCGCGGTTTTGTGGCGTTTTCATGATAAGATTCGTGACGGGCAAGACTTTCGCCGCTTGGCCCGTTTTTGCAAGCTCAATTCTGCAATTCTTGACAGGCACCCAAAACTGGCTGACGTTGACTGCGGAGTTGCTCATGGGAATAGCACCGGCAAAACTTTTTGTGGCAGACCTCGGCGAGCGGGCCGTGGTGCGCATCACGGGCCGGGCGAACTGCCTCTCCAGCGTGCCGTTCAAACAGGTCATAAACGGCCTGATCGAGCGTGGACGACGGGCCTTCACGCTCGACCTGAGCGACTGCCAACTGATGGACAGCACATTTCTCGGGGTGCTCGTGGGCCTCAACCGCACCCTTGGCCAGGCGGGACCGGATGGGGGGTTTTCACTCTACCAGCCAACGGAGCCGGTTCGCATCCTGCTCGATAACCTGGGTATCCTCGAGCTGTTCAGCACGGCCGAGTCGCTTGACCAAGCGGAGGCTGCTGAGCCGGTTGAGGCTGGCGAAGCGCCGGACAAAACCGAACTCACCCGCACCAGCCTGGAGGCACACCAAACCCTCACCGACGCCAACCCGGAAAACGCGGTCAGGTTCAAGGAGGTCACCCGTTTCCTCGAGGAGGACTTGAAGCAGCAAGAGGCTGCCGATTCGCCGGACTAATTTTTCAGTCGGTGATATTGGCCGACGGCCGGCTGCGTCAGGGTGACGGTCTTGCCGCTTGGCCAACGGATCACCAATTTCTCCACGGATTCATTTTCGCCCAAGCCGAAGTGCGCTGTCGCCGGATGTTGTGCGGTGAACGAGTCGCCGGTGACGAGTTGGCGCACATCGTTGCGGTTGCCGGCGTGCAGTCGAATGGTTGCCCCGTTGGCCGGCAGGCCGGGTTGATCCGGAACATGGACGCCAATCCAGTTGCCCTTGGTCTGGATCTGGTTGCGCAGGACGAACAGTCGTTGCTGCCGTGCCTTGGCATCGTACTGGACGACGAGCAGATCTGGCCGGCCGTCGACATCCACATCGGCGAGCACCACCGACCGGGCATCGAACTCAAATGCCGTGTCCAAAAGGAATGCCGCGTTGCTGAAGCCGGTGTTGTCGCGGTTCAGGAACAGGTGGTTGTGCTCGAATCCGTTCCACGAATAGTTCGAGCCAAGCCCCTGAAACATTCCGGAGAAAAACGTGTCGAGCGTCTCGTTCGGCTTGGAGGTGCCGGTGTACACATCATGACACCAAAAGCGGGTGCAGTAGTCGAGGGCGGAGTTACCGCTCAGGTGCCCGTTGGCGACGTAGAGGTCGAGGTCGCCGTCGTTGTCGAAGTCCGCTGCGCCGCAGCCCCACGCCCAGCCGGTGCGGGCCACGCCGCCGCTGAAGTCCGGCTGGCGAAAGCCGTTCTTGCCGCCGAGGAATAGCCGGTTGCCGTAGGTCATCGGTGCGCGCATCGCATCGCTTTTTTCAAAGCCCTCTCGACCCAATCCAAGCCGGTCGAGACGCCGTGCCGTGGTGGAACTCATGCCGACCATGTAGATGTCCAGCACGCCATCCCCGTCAAAATCATTCACGGCGTGGGACATCCCGAAGCCGTGCCGCTGCTTCACCCACCGATCCGTCACGTCCGTGAATTTTCCCTGGCCGTCGTTGCGATACAGGTCGATCCCCGAGAAGTCGCAAACAGTGAACAGGTCGAGATCGTGGTCGCCGTCGAGGTCGGCGAACGAGGCGCTGTAGGTGCGGCGGTTCCGCTTGGCTGAGAGGCCGGCCGCCTCGGTGCCGTCGGTGAACTGCCCCGTGCCGTTGTTCAGCAGGAGCGTGTCGGGGTAGCCGTCGTTGGCGTCGTAATACGGGGTCGGCATCGAGCCGCGCAAGTACGGCTGTTTCCATTGGCCGACGAAGAGGTCCAGGTCGCCGTCAAGGTCGATGTCCGCCGCTGTCATCGTGTGCTGGTTTTCGTACTTGCCCTGAAAACAGACGCTCGGTTTGGCGGTGAACTGTCCGCCGGCGCTGCCGGTCCAGAGTCGCAACAGGCCGTCCTCTTTTCCGGTCGAGACGAAGTCCACATGGCCGTCACCGTTGAAGTCGGAAAGAATCCCCGCTTCGCCAAGCGGCATGATGGGATTCCTGAGCATCGGCTCGTGTTGGAATTTGCCGCCGCCCTGGTTCCAGTAAACGAGGTTGCACCCGGCGAGGACAATCTCTGGCAGGCCGTCTTGGTTCAGGTCGTACACGATCAACGGGCTCACTCGCGGGTAGAGCTTGGCATCAACTTTTTTTGGATCGATCTGCAGCAACTCGGCGAACGCAGGCTTGCCGGTGTAGTCGGTGATGGCGGTGTCCTGCACCATGATTGTCCCGGGGATGCGCAGGCCGGAGTGGGTCTTGTTCGGCGTCCATGTGACCTCGAGTTGGCCCTTGACGATGGCGCGTCGCTCGGTGTTCGAGTTTGCGGAATGGATCTCGAACGATACGACCGACTGCGGTGCCTGGCCGTTTTTGCCCGGGCGAAATTCGGAGTGGTGCCACTCGGTCTGGATAATCTTCCACCCAGCCGCCTTCAGTTCGTTCAACCGCGTTAGGTAAGCGGAATGATCAATCGCGATCGCTTCACCATCGAGCGAAGCCTGCCGGATGCCTGGCACGCCCAAGGGCAGAGGTTCCCACTCTGAGTGCAGCGGCAACTCTAGCCGGACGAAGGGAAATTGGCGCAACACCTCGAACGGCTCGGTTGAGCGCAGACGATCCCACAGCGCAACAAAGGCGCTCTCG
>CAUZVJ010000162.1:0-6019 GCA_963583225.1 Verrucomicrobiia bacterium | reverse complement strand
CAAGCGCAGCCAAGCCCAAGCCAAGCGCAACGACGGCGAACAAATTTTTGCTGCGGAAAAACATGGCGGGCCAGGAGGTCAGCCGAGCAGCGCGTCAACCACGCTGCCGCCTTTTACGATCTCGATCGGGCGGTCACCGGGCGCCATCAACTCTTTGTCACCGACGATGCCAAGCTGGTTGTATACCGTGGTCGTTAGGTCCTCGACGGTCAGCGGGTCTTCCTCTGGCTCCGAGGCGAAGGCGTTCGAGGCGCCGTACACCTGGCCCTCCTTGATGCCGCCGCCGGCGAGCAGCACGCTGAACACACGCGGCCAGTGGTCGCGCCCGTTGTTTTTGTTGACCTTGGGTGTGCGACCAAACTCGGACGACACCATCACCAGCGTGCTCTTCAACAGGCCGCGGCTGTCGAGATCGCGGATCAGCGTGGCGTACGCCTTGTCCAGCGAGGGAGCCTGTCGGGCAAAACCGTTTTTGATGTCGTTGTGGTGATCCCAACCGCCGTAAGTCAGCGAGACAAACCGCACGCCGGCTTCGACCAAGCGCCGCGCGAGCAGCATCCGTTGGCCCGCCTGGTTGCGGCCGTATTGGTCGCGCACCTTGGCCGGTTCCTTGTCCAGCGCGAATGCCTCGCGCGCCTCCTTCGAGCTGACGAGTTTGTAAGCTCCCTGATAAAATTCATCCATCGCATCGAGTGCATCGGAGCTTTCCAGTTTGCGGAAGTGATCGTCGACCACCTTGAGAATGCCTTTGCGGCGCTCGAAGCGTTCCGGCGAAATGCCCTTGGGCAATGCGAGGTCGCGAACGGAGAAATTGCCGCTGGCCGGATCGCTGCCCAAGCCGAACGGCCCGAAGGCGCTGCTGAGGTAGCCGCTCCCGGCATGCTCGTTGGGGACGTTCGGAATGCAGACATACGGCGGCAGATTTTTGCGCGAGCCGAACTCGTGCGACACCACGCTGCCGATGCTCGGATACTTGAGCGCCGGGCTGGGGCGGTAGCCGGTGAACATGTTGTGCGTGCCGCGCTCGTGCGCCGCCTCGCCGTGGGTCATCGAGCGGCAGATGGTGATTTTATCCGCGATCTTGGCGGTCTCCTTGAACGTCTCGCCGAAGCGCACCCCCGCAAGCTTGGTGGCGATGTTACCGCTTGGCCCGCGATACTCGAGCGGGGCGTACGGCTTGGGGTCGAACGACTCCTGATGCGCCATGCCGCCAGGCAGGAAAATATGGATGACCGACTTGGCCTGGCCCTCCTTGCTCTCGTAGTTTTTCAGCGCGGCGCGCGCCTCCATGCGGAGTAAATTCGGCAGCGACAGGCCAAGGCCGCTCATCATTCCCACTTGGAGAAAATCCCGGCGCCCGAGCAGATGTCTTGCGTGGAGGATTTCCGGGGTGAGGTTCAGTTCGTTTTTCATAATTGACTCAAAAACTCCTTGGGGCCGTTAATAAAGAGGATTCCCCACTTTGGCAACCCGCAAAAGACGCCCGCGAGGCCGGAATATTCAATGCGGGATTCGAGCAATTAAGCCATATTTCTCAATTGGCCAGCAAGAAGGCCCCGGCGCAGCCGACGGCGGTAAAGAGCAATGCCAGCACGCCGAACAGGATGACTTTGACGGAGTAACTTTTTTCGACCGCTGCGCCGCCCTTGTCGGAGACGATTAGCGGCATCTCGCCGTCGCGCAGCACCCAGCCATCACCGAGCCGTGAGGCGTCGCCGAAAACGTAAACCTCCTCGTCGAGTTCCAGCGTGCTCTCGGTGTACTTGAGCGTTTTGTTGAACATCATCCCTTCGGTCTTTTTGTTGTAGCGCGTCTCGAGTAGTTGCTGCAAATCGCCGTCGGCATCGTCCATGAAGCCCGAACGGGAAAACTTGTCCTGATTGATCACAAACTTGATTTTGCTGGAATCCACCACGACTTGGCCGGTGTCGTCCCTCACCAAAAACGGCAGCGTTTTTTCGTCTTTGATGTACGTCACCCAGTGGTGGGTCGTGTGGCCTTTGCTGTTCGTGCTGCTGCGGCGTTGCTGGACGTGAAAGCAGTAGTGTACGCACGGTTGTTTGCGCCACGGGCTGGTCAGAGGTTCCTCGGAGGTGGCCGTGCGGCCGCGAATCTCCGCCGGTCCTGCAGCAAGTTGACCTATTGGACTCGTCTCAGTCGTGCTCATCAGGTCGCGGGTTCGTTTCGTTTTTCGCCACAGATAAAAAAACAGAGCCGCAAGCAGCGGCCCGGCGATCAACATAATGTACGCGACGACGTTCGTCTCGGAATCTGCCAGCAGTATGACGGGGCCGTGCGGGTTCATGGATGGTGGATTACACTTTCAAAAAAATCTTTTTGCGGTAGAGATAATATAGCAGAGCCAATTTGAGGGAGAGCAGTGTGATGGCCAGCACCAGCGGTCTATGCTCGCCGGCGAGCATCGTGATTCCCTCGAACAGGCTTTCGTTCGTGTAGTCAAAATCAAAAAACTTGGGAGCCATGTAAATGAGGATTGAGTTGGCCCCGATCACGGTGAAAAACAGCGAACCCCTACGGAATTTCCACACGTCAATCACCAAATAAAACAGGCTTAGCAGCAGCAGGCTCCACCCGGCGCAGTTCAGCACGAACGAACTGGACCACAGGTTTTTGTTGATCGGGAAATCAATATTCCACAGCCAAGCTAGGCCAAGGCACACGCCGCCCGCGCCGGCCATGTAACCTGTTTTTTTCATCCCGTCGATGTCGTTGCGTTTCAGCAACTGTCCAGTGAGGCAGCCCAGCAACGCCGTGGCGATCGCGGGGATCACCGCGAACAGTCCTTCGGGATCGCGGTCTTCCTTGTATAGTCTTCCCGGCACGAGTTGCCGGTCGATATAGTCGGTCAAGGTGTGGCCGGGGGTGAGGTCGCCCGCGCCGAACTCCGGCACGGGTATGAAGCGCAGCGCCGCCCAGTAACCGACGAGCAATCCCAACCACCCAGATCAACTGTGCGCGCCACTGGCTGTTTGCGGCGATCAACGCGGCAAACATATAAGCCAAGCCGATGCGGCCGAGCACGCTGGCGTAACGCATTTCCCCCCAGCCCTCCGCACTGGCCAAGTCGCGGCTCAAAAATCTGTTGTAAATGATGCCCAGCAACACAAGCGTCAGCCCGCGCTGGATGAAATGCCGGTGCAGACTCGCCCGGCTTTCGCCCTTGGCCAAGCGGTTGTCGATCGAGTACGCCGTGGACACCCCGGCGATAAACAGGAACAGCGGGAAAATTAGATCGTACGGCTCGAACCCGTGCCACTCGGGGTGATGCAGTCGATGCCCCAGCCGCTCACTCGCCCCCACCGAAAACAGCGCGAGCAGGCCAAGGATGACGGGCTTGCCGCCGATAATCCAAAACATGTCAAACCCCCGCAAAACATCCAAGCTCCTCAGCCGCTCGGGCGTTCTCATTTTCTCCAATTCGTGATTTTCGGGCACGGCGGAAACGTGTCAAGATTGGCCAAGGCAAACAAGCCTTCGCAAAATAGAGTGGAAAACAGCAAAAACAGCATTGTTTATGAGACACAGTCTCGCTAGGGTCGGCGTCTGAACTGATGGTTTGTTCACACAGTCCTTTGTCCGGTTTGAGCGCGGGCTCCAGTGCTACGGTCGAAAGCATTCACTTGGAGGGTGATGATTCATTTCGGCTTCGGGAGTTGGGATTTCTGCCGGGGGCGCGGTTGCGCTTGGTTCGGCGCGCGCCGTTGGGTGATCCGATCGAGGTGGAAATCGGCGGCGCACACTTGGCGTTGCGCCGCAGCGACGCGGCATTGATTCAAGTAAAGGTCACTCCCGATGCCTGACGCCCAAGCCGCCGCTCAGTCGCTGCTCATCGCGCTTGTCGGCAACCCGAACACCGGCAAGACGACGCTGTTCAATGCTCTCTCCGGCCTTTCTCAAAAAGTGGCCAACTACGCCGGAGTGACCGTCGAGAAAAAGGAAGGCACCTGCCATGATCAACACGGCAAGCCGGTGCGGTTGCTCGACCTCCCCGGTGCGTACAGCCTGAACGCCAACACGCCGGACGAAGCCATCCCGAGGGACGTGCTGCTGGGGCGGCGCGCCGACACGCCCAAGCCGGACCGCGTCATCTGCGTGATCGATGCCAGCAACCTCGAGCGCAATCTTTACTTCACGATGCAAGTGCTCGACTTGGGCATCCCGGCCATCGTGGTGTTGAACATGATGGACATCGCCGGGGCGCGTGGGATGAAAATCTCGGCGGCGAATTTGCAGGAGCAACTGGGTGTGCAGGTGATCTCGGTGCAGGCCAACACGCGCCAAGGCATGGAGCGTTTGCGGGTCGCCATGAGCCAGGCTGAACTGCCCTTGGCCAAGCCGGGCGAGTATCCGCCGTCGCTGCGCGAGGCCTTGGCCAAGGCGCACGCGTTGCTCAACGACGGGGCGACGAACCCGGACGCCAACGCTCTCGCCGCAACGGTCAGTTTGCTTTGCAGCCGGGATCGCGGCGACTCCGTTGCCGCCGGCGTCGAGGCCGCCCGGGAACTCATGGAGCGCGACTGTCCCGGCTGGGAGGAAAATCTGGTCTTGAGCCAATACACGCGCATCGCCGAGTTGACCCGTAACGCGATCGAGCAAACCCGGAGCGGCGACCCGACCCCAACGGATAAACTCGACCGCGTGCTGCTGCATCCGATCCTCGGCTGGTTGACTCTCGGTGGGCTGATGACGGCGCTGTTCGCCACGATCTTCAGCGTGGCGACGGTCCCGATGGACTGGATCGATACCGGTTTTGGCTGGACCGCCGACTGGATCAAGACCTGGATGGCCGAGGGCGATTTGCGTGACCTGCTGACCGACGGCGTGCTGGCCGGGGTGGGGAGCGTGGTGATGTTTTTGCCGCAAATCCTGCTCCTGTTTTTCTTTATCGGCCTGCTGGAGGATACCGGCTACATGGCGCGGGTGGCGTTTATCATGGATCGCCTGATGGGCCTCGTTGGGCTGAACGGCCGCGCCTTCATCCCGCTGCTCAGCTCGTACGCCTGCGCGATCCCGGGGATCATGGCCACGCGCACCATCGCGAATCCTCGCGAGCGGCTCATCACCATCCTCGTCGCGCCGCTGGCCAGTTGCTCGGCGCGGCTGCCGGTGTACGTGATGATGATCGGCGTCCTGCTGCCGGGCGGCGCCGGCGGCGTGTGGTTGAAGGTCGCCTTCATGCTGGGGCTGTACGCGCTTGGCACGGTGGGGATGTTTTTGTTCGCGTGGCTGTTCGACCGCAAACTCCGTTCCAGCAACGGCTCGACGATGATCCTCGAGTTGCCGCCGTACAGGATACCGGCGCTTCGCGCCGTGTTGCTTCGGCTGTGGTCGCGGGCGCGGGTGTTCATCACCCAGGCCGGCACGATCATTCTGGTGATCTCCATCCTGCTCTGGGCCGCGACAAGCTACCCGAAGCCGGCCGACGGCGACGACACCGACCGGCTCACCCAAAGCATCGCCGGGCAACTGGGCAAACAGATCGAGCCGCTCATCGAGCCGCTGGGTTACGATTGGAAAATGGGCATCGGCCTCATCGCTTCGTTCGCTGCGCGGGAGGTGTTCGTCAGCACCATGTCGATCCTCTACCGCGCCGACGATCCCGACGACGACGAAGGCACGCGCCGGCTGCAAACCATCCTGCGCGAACAAAAACGCGCCGACGGCAGCCCGTTGTTCAACGGCAAAACCTGCCTGAGCATGCTCGTGTTTTACGTGTTCGCGATGCAGTGCATGGCCACGCTCGCCATCACGCGGCGCGAAACCAACAGTTGGAAATGGCCGCTGTTCCAGTTCGGCTACTTGACAGTGACCGCTTACGTGGCAGCGTTGCTCGTCTATCAGGGAGCGGGCCTGCTAGGCTACTGAGAGACATGGACGGAGAATGGCAAACATGGATCGCGCTCGGCATCGTCGCGCTCGCCGCCGTGTGGATGGCGCGCCGCTTCCTCGGCAAATCCGGTGGCTCATGCGGCGGAGGCTGCGACTGCCCGGGCAAAAC
>CAUZVJ010000161.1:0-6037 GCA_963583225.1 Verrucomicrobiia bacterium | reverse complement strand
CTCATCGGTTGTCCAGAGGACGACTCCGACGATCATGATGAGGAAGATGGTCAGTCCCGTATCGGTCGAAGCTCGTAGCGCGCGGTGGTGGTTCATTGTCTTGTCTCCTCGGCCAATAATGTTCAGGCTGACCCGTGTAATACACCAAACCCGGTTTGGTGTGCAAACTAGTACGCCTGCGAAAGCCCAAGGGATTCTGGCCCACACTATGGCAACTTCTGTAGCGCGGGATGGTCGGACACGCGCAGCGGCCTGGCTTCGCGGTGGGATTGTTCCCCCAGCTCCGAGAGGATGAAACTCATCCGAACATCCTCGTGGGTCACGGGCAAGGGAGCACCCTCCCGCACACAGTCGCTGAAGGTCACCAACTCCTGCCGGTAGGCCTCCCGGTAGCGGGTCGGGAACGAATGCTCGATTGTCGGCCGCAGCAGCCCATCGCCGCTTGACAGCACCGTGGAGACCGGCGACCGGTTCCCGGCCTGCAACATGCCCTTGCTGCCAAACACCTCGATCCGCTGGTCGTACCCATAGGACGCAAACCGGTTCACGTCGATGCTGGCAATCATGCCGCTGTCGTACCTGAGCGCGACGAGAACATTGTCCAGGTCGCCCAGTGCGCTGATTCCCTCCACAAAACTGCTGCCGACCGAGTAGATTTCCACCGGATCCACGCCGGTGATAAATCGCAGCATGTCGAAGTCGTGAACGATGCAGTCGTGAAAGATGCCATGCGATGCCCTGATGTAATCCATGGTCGGCAGCGGTGAGTCGCGGGAGGTGACCCGCAGCATCTGCAGCACACCGACTTGGCCCTCCTTCACTCCGCGTGCCAGGCTGGAGAAGGACGGGTCGAACCGGCGGTTGAAACCGACGAACAGCGGCAACCCGCAGCGCTTGGCCAAGCCGAAGCAGGTGTCGATTTCCTCGAGGCTGCTGCCAAGCGGTTTCTCGGTGAAGACCGGCTTGCCGGCCTCGAGCGCGGCGACGATTTGCCCGTAATGCTCATGCGTCGGCGACGCGACGATCACCGCGTCTACGTCCGCTTGGCCAAGCGGCCCATCGACGTCGGTCGAGTAGTCGCACTCCAACTCCTTGGCCAAACGCCTGGCCAAGGGTTCGTCCACATCGACGACGCAGCGGAGGTTAATCCCCGGTATCGACTGGATGCTCTGGATATGAAACCGCCCGGCCCGGCCAAGGCCAAGCAGCGCCACGTTCAATGGATTATTAGTTGCCATGAAAAGAAGATCATCCTGGTTTTAAAAGATTAATTTCACTGCCCGCTGCCGAGCTAGGCACCAGGCAGATCAATAATAGTAGGTTGTGCTTCCTCCGTGGGCACCATACGCCCGTTTCCTGACCTGATGGCGGTTATGAACCACGAGGCTGCCATCGGCCATGCCGACCGGTTGATCCGGGGCAAGCGAAAACGAGAAGAACGGCCTGCCATTGCCTCCCGCATCCCATGCACCCATATGCCCCACGTCCCAGACCTTGCTTCCGGTACTATCGCTGATGCGGTGGGTGATGAAGGCCCGGTTGCTGTCGCACTCGGAATCGTCTTTTGGCCATGCTCTCTCCCCGTTGAAATATTTTGGCATGTGAAAGTTGGCCAGCCACATATAGGCCACGTAAACATGAGCGGCGGGCCTGGGTGGTTTGAGGTCCATGCCGGTGTCCCAGCCCCCGTATCCCCCGGGTTCCCCGCCGGCAGGATGGGCATAGGTTGGCCACTTGTCTCCAAACGACTTGGACGTGATGGGGCAGATCAAAACCCAGCGGTTGGGCACATACGAACCTCGCATGACGTTGACAATGCTGGCCTTGTTGCCGTTCCAACGATGGTAGTCCGGGCTGATCTGGCTGGCACGCCTTGGGAACCTCCCGTCGTTGTCGGCGCTGTACATCACCTGCGAAAGGTGTTGCTGCTTGATGTTGTTGATGCAGACGGTTCGCTTGCCGGAATATTGTGCCTTGGCCAGGGCGGGCAGCAGCAGGGCAGCCAAGATGGCAATGATGGCGATCACCACCAGCAGTTCAATCAACGTAAAGCCTCGGCTTGGTTTCAAGTTCATTTCCCTTCAGCTTTCAATTCCTCACCCGTCCTGCCGCCGTAGTAGCCGATGTCGCTCCAGCCCATATCACCCGCCATGGCGATGATATTGTTGGGCCGTTTGGCGACTAACGCAGTCGAGGTCAAGGATTCCGGTCAACCACCAGCACACAAATGTGGAAACAGTTTGCTCTCTCATGTTGCTTAATGGACGGCGAAAGTCGTACCGAACGCTCTCCCGACTGTCGAGGCAGGAAAAGCCGTGCGACCGGCGGGGCGTTTGGGTAAAGTCCGCCATGCACTTCACTGAACTCCGGGCCGCGCATGGCCAATTGGCCCTTCATTGTGCCGTGCTTGGCCTGTTTGTCTCAGCATCGTCGCCGATCGCGCAGGAGTTGCCCTCCGCGGAGCCGCTGGATGCCAAGAGCCTGGCCAAGCGAATCCGCGAATCAATCGTGGTGCTGACGCAGCTTGGCCGCGACGAAGAGGAGGAGGGCGTTGGCACCGGTTTCATCGTTTCCAGCGACGGACTGATCGCCACGAGCCTGCATGTGGTCGGCGAGGGGCGGCCTGTTCATGTGCGCCTGGCCAATGGCGAGGAAGTGGAGGTGACGTCCGTACACGCGTGGGATCGTACACTCGACCTGGCGGTATTACGCGTCAACAAAACCGGCCTGCCGGCGCTGCCGCTTGGTGACTCGGATAAACTGGGCCAAGGCTCATCGGTGGTGGCGATGGGCACGCCGCACGGTCTCGATTTCAGTTTCGTGCAGGGTGTGGTCTCGGCGAGGCGCACCCTCGACAGCGTGGAGATGATTCAACTGGCCGTGCCGATCGAGCCCGGTAACAGCGGCGGACCGATGCTCGATTTGCACGGGCGAGTGCATGGCGTGATCACGATGAAGTCGCTCGTCACCGACAACCTCGGCTTTGCCGTGCCGATCAACCTGCTCAAGCCGCTGCTGGAAAAACCCAATCCGGTGCCGATTGAGCGCTGGATGACCATCGGCATGCTCAACCCAAAGGAATGGACGCCGGTGTTCGGCGGCCATTGGCGGCGAAAGGGTGGGAGTATTCACGTCAGTCACGCAGGGGAAAGTTTTGGTGGCAGGGCGTTGTGCCTCTCGACAAGCGACGCGCCTGAGACGCCGTTCGAGTTGTCGGTACAGGTGAAGCTTGAGGACGAAGCCGGAGCTGCGGGCTTGGTGTGGGCATCCGATGGCGCGAACAAGCATTACGGATTTTACCCCACCGCCGGGCAGATGCGGCTAACGCGTTTCGACGGGCCAAACGTGTTTTCGTGGACCATTCTTGACCAACAACTCACCCGCCACTATCTGCCGGGCGATTGGAACACGCTCAAGCTGCGGCACGAGGGGAATCGTTTTTACTGCCACGTGAATGGGCACCTGGTTTTCGAGTCAAGCGACCGCGGGCTCCAAGGTGGGAAAGTCGGCTTAGCCAAGTTCCGCAACACGGTAGCGACTTTCCGCAACTTTCGCCTTGGCAAACAGGTCGACGACGAAACCGCGCCGATTGCCGAGTCGCTTGGTCAGGCGCTGGTCGCCGAGGCGCAAACCAACGGCGGGCAGTTTAAGGAAAAGACCCTGGCCGGCGCGCGCAAACAGCCGGGGCAGGCACTGCGGCATTTGGATCAGGAAGCCACGCGACTGGAGGAGCAGGCAGCGCGGCTGCGCCTGGCCTCCGCGCGGCTGCATCGGCGACTGATTCGCGACCAGTTGGCGGCGTTGTTTGAGAACGACGATGAAGGCGTGGACCTGTTTCACGCCTCGCTGTTGATCGCCAAGATCGACGACCCCGACGTGGACATCGACTACTACGAACAGCAGTTGAAAACCATGGCTGCGGAAGTCCAGGCCCAGTTTGCCGGCGGCGACGACGATGCGGCCAAGCTTAAAAAACTGATCGCGTATTTGTTCGAGGAGAACGGCTACCACGGCAGCCGGCAGGACTATTACAACAAGGCCAACAGCTACATGAACCGCGTGCTCGACGACCGAGAAGGGCTGCCGATCACATTGTCGGTGCTGGTGATGGAGTTGGCGGCCGGATGCGGGATCGACGGCGTGGTGGGCGTCGGTGCTCCCGGTCATTTCATCATCAAACACGTCAACGGCGACAAGGAGCAGTTCATCGACCCGTTCGACAGTGGCAACTATCTGAGCCGGGCGGACGCGGAGGAACTGGTGCGTGCCAACACCGGGCGGTCGTTTGTGCCGGAGTACCTGGCCAAGTCAGGCGAGCGCGACATTGTGCTGCGCATGCTGCGAAACCTGATGGGAGTGGCGCAGGAGAGCGATCCGTCTGCGGAGTTGTTGAGCTACGTCGAGACAGTGGTGGCGTTGCAGCCTGACTCCGCGTTCGATCGCTGGAGTCGTGCGGTGCTGCTTATCCAGAGCCGGCAATTTGGTGCCGCAAAGAAAGATCTCGAATGGCTGCTGCAAGCCAAGCCAACCGGCCTCGACCTCGAGCGTGTGCTGGAGATTTATCAGTCGCTGCAGTGACGACTACACGCCCCAAGACTTCAATTGGCCCCTCACTGAGTTGGCTGATTGAAGAGGTCTTGGGCTTTCAATTCTTCAGCCGTCTTGCAACCAACAGCAACGGGTTAATGCTCAATGGTGACGTGCTGCAGATATCATGCCCGAGGGCCTGCTGGAGGGAATGCTGGCGGCAGACCAGGCCGATCTCTTTCAATTCTTGAAGGAAATGTAATTGGATGCCGGTCAGGGTGCCTCGAACAACTCAATGGCCGGCGCACGATGGCTTATCGACAGGAGTTCCAGTTTTCCCTCCTCCCGGCATACGAACCCCGCGCCTGCACGAAACGTCGTGGCATCACATTGGAACACCCGGCTGGAGATTTTTTGCAGCCTTCGGGAGGCGTGCGTGCGTTTGTCCAGGTCGAGTGAAAAAAGGTCGGCCCTGTGGGTTCGGTCCACTTCGACGAAGCCCGCCAGGAAAACGCGCTCATCCATGTCTACCAGGACATTGATGTTTTGATAGGATTCGTAACCCGGATCGATCCAGCCTGCCTTGTCCGCTCGTGACGATTCCCAGGTTTCAAACAGTTGGAACTGACAGGATGCGTCGCCCAGGGGCCTGCCATTGGACTCGTAAATATCGAGCGTTTCCGCATCCCAGCTTGCCACAACAAGATAATGCCTGCCGCGGACCTTGGCCATGCCAACCGCGCCCGCGGTGGATCGTTTGTATGGACCTCGGCGCTTGATTTCAATGACCGGCCTGATCCCGCCCTCGAGCAGATGGGATGTCTCGACAACCCAAACCCTGGAGGCCTTTTTGCCGGAGTTGTCCTCGATGCCAAAGACAAGGTAATCGCCAACCGCCTGGATTCCACCCGCATGTTTGAAAGGTTTTGGCAGCAGCGGCAAAATCGAAGTGAAGCGGGCCTGGTGGCCCGTGAATTCTGAAAGCAACAGGTAGGAATGGTCCGAGGAACTTCCCGTGATCGCGGCATACTGTTTTCCTTTTATTTGAACCTCTTGAATGCCCTGGAAATGACCACCACTGGGGATTATTCCCTTAACGCCAGTAATCGGAATCTTTCGGGGCGAGGGGGATATCGCCTGGAATCGTGAAACCAGATCCCGAATCAGAGGGTTATGATCAAGCGGAAAAAGGGGTTCGGAAAATGTGTCTTGTTCAAGGCAGGGAACCAGAAAAACCAGAATATTAAACAGGACAGCATTTCCGCGCTGTAACCCTTTGATTCTCATTTCATCTCATCCCTCGTCTTGTCGCGGCTGCTTTGGGTGGGGCTTCGGTTTTCTTATCCTCACTCATTTCTTCGCGCGATTGTTGTGAGCAGTAGGTGTTTCATTTCTCTTCAGCTTTCAATTCTTCACCCGTCTTGCCGCCGTGTTTGCGGAGGAGCCAGGGTGTGTCGGCAGATTAAGGTGCGGGCTTCATGTATCCTTTGCCAAACTGGTCGCCCACTGC
>CAUZVJ010000160.1:0-6050 GCA_963583225.1 Verrucomicrobiia bacterium | reverse complement strand
CGTCACTTGGGCGAGCGGGCCGGCCAAGGCACCTGCGCCGCGCGAGACGCCGTCCATCACGCTTTCGGATCTCGACGGCGACGGTGACCTCGACATGCTGATTGAGTCGCAAACGCCGCTTGGCCAAGCGGACGGCGGGGCGGTCGACGTGTTCACCAACGACGGCGACAGGATGACGCCGCTGGCCATCGGCTTGGCCAGGCGCGAACTGGATTCCGGCCTTGGCGACTTGCTGCCGGGCTACGCGAGGTGGCTCGCCGGGGCGGACGCCGCGGACGCCCTGCCAAGCGGCGACTTGGTCGGGGTCGCTCCGCTGCCGCCGTTGCCGCCCGGCTTGGAGGCCGCCGCGCCGGAGCGGTACGACACGAAGCCAAGCACGCTCGGCGACGACTATGCGGAGGTTCGCACGCTCACCATGAATTTCACCGCATTGGCCAAGCGGTTGGCTGCGGCCAACCCGGAGCCGGACGAGACTGTTCGGCGGCACCGGTTGTTGAGCATCCAGAAAATGGGTGCGCCGGGCGTCGCGGCCAAGCCGAGGCCGAATGGCCCGAGGCTGTTGGGCGGCGATTTCGAGCCGGGCGTGCGGGATGATTTTTTGGCCGTGATCGACAACCACACGGCCAACCCGGCGGACACGCACGGCGCGGTCGGCCCCGAGCATTTGGTGGTGGCGCTCAACACCGAGGTCGCCATCCAGACCCGCGAGGGTGAGCTGGTGAGCAAGGTGGGCTTGGGTGATTTTTGGGCCGGCTTCAGCCACGGTTTTGTGTTCGACCCGAAGGTCGTTTACGACCACTTGGCCAAGCGCTGGGTGGTTTTCACCATCGCCGATGTGAACACCACCAAGTCGGCGGTGTTGATTGCCCTGTCGCAGACGAGTGATCCGACCGGTGACTGGGACATGGCCTCGATCCGCGTCCACCCGGAAGCTCTCCCGGACAACTATCTGTACGCCGATTATCCCAACGTTGGCTACAACAAGAAATGGCTGGCCGCCTCGGTGAACCTTTACAAGGGCACTAACCAAGTTGAAGGTGCCAAGGAATTTGTTGGTTCGCGTATTTTTGCCTTCCACAAACCGGACTACATCCGGGGCCGCCGTGCCTTTTACACGCAGTTTGACGATCCCGGTTTTTTCACCGTCGTGCCAGCGACGACGTACGATGCCAATGACACCAACCTGCTGTTCATCACCGAGCAGAGCACGCGCGCCCTGCGGATCAGCGCCCTGTCCGGCAGGGTGGGCCAGGAGCATTACACACCCAACTACGCCCGCACGCCGCTGGACGGCATCGAGGCGTGGGAGTTTTCCATCGGCACGACAAATATCTCGCCGCAGAAGGCGGGCACCAAGAGCATCTTTGCCAACGACTCGCGCATGCACGCCTTGGCCAAGCGCAACGGCAAGCTGTGGGCCGCGCATCATGTGTTTCTGCCGGAAGGCATGAAGAATGTTGACCGCACCGCCGTCCAGTGGTGGAACCTCGAGACGAACGCGACGATCATCCAACGCGGCTACATTCAGGACACGAACGCCGTCAAGCAGTACACCTTCCCCAGCGTGGCGGTGAACAAAAACAACGACGTGCTGATCGGCTACTCCGGTTTCACCAAGGACACCTACGCCAGTGCTTATTTTTCATACCGCAAGGCGTCCGATCCGCTTGGCCAAATGAGCAAGCCGGCGCTGTTCAAGGCCGGCGTCGCCCCGTACGTGAAGCTGCGGTCCGACGGCCGAAACAGTTGGGGCGACTATAGCGCGGCGCAGGTCGATCCCAACAACGACATCGACATATGGACGATCCAAATGTACGCCGAGACGCGCAACACCGAGCAGAAAAACATACCGGACGACAAGCGCGATCGCTGGGGCACATGGTGGGGCTTTATGGCATTCCAGCCGGACGACCCGCCGGTGGTCACACAGCATCCGGCCGACCAAACCATCATGCTGTTCGGCTCGACCGTGACGCAGACGGTGCAGGTCAAGGGCGCTGCGCCGTTCACGTACCAGTGGCGGTTCGAGAAAAAAGACATCGCCGGAGCCACGGCGGCGACGTACACGATTGACAATTATCAGCCGGAACACATGGGGCGCTACGAGGTGGTGATCCGCAACGCCGTCGGCTACACCCGCAGCAAGACGGCTGTCCTCGACGCCATCCTGCCGACCATCGGTGCGCCGGAAAACGCCAAGCTCATCGGCGGCGCAAATGTCACCATGACCGCTGCGCCGACGCCGGTCGAGACGGTCATCGGCATACACACCAACGTCGTGCTGCGTGTCGAGCCGAAGGGCACGGGGCCGTTCGGGTTCCAGTGGAGTTTCAACGGCGAGGCGATCGACGGTGCGACCGCCGCCACGGTGGCCCTCGGCGTGATGACGCCAGACACCGAGGGCGCTTACTCGGTCAACGTCCGCACTGCCATCGGCGAGACCACCTCCGAGCCGACGGCGCTCGAGTGGTTGATTTTCGACGAGCCGGAATTTTTCAACGTCAACCTCACCGAGGCGCAGCTTGGTTTTCAGGTGCGCGGACATCGCTGGACGACCAATGCGTTCGAGTACTCGGGCGATTTGCGGAACTGGAAATTGCTGAAAAAGGGCGGCGAAGCGGACGAAATGTTCAATGCCTCCGGCCAAAACAGCAAGGCGGTCAACCGCCCCGGCGGCGTCAACACGCTGTTCATCCGCGCGTTGCTCAAGACCGAAAAATACTCGAAAAACGCCATCGGCTTCGTGCGGGTGCCGTATCCCAAGGGCAAGTCGCTCATCGCAAACCCGCTCGACCGCGAGGACGGCAACACGGTGGCCAACCTGTTCGCATCGCTGCCGGAGGGCAGCAGCTTGGCCAAGCTCGACGAGGCAACCGGCGAGTTGGTGGTGAATGTGTTCGAGGGCGGTGCGTGGGGCAACCCGGCGATGACGCTCGGCCCCGGCGAAGGCGCGGTGCTCGACAACGCCGGCGAGGGACAGATCGCGGTGGAGTATTTCGGCGTGGCACTGCAGGGCGATCTGGCTTCGGCCATCCCGCCGACAGCTGCGTTCCGCAGCGCGATGACGCCGGTCGATGGCGGCGTCACAACCGCGCTTGGCCTGCCAACGGCTGACGGTTTGCAGGTGCAGTTGTTTGACAACGCGAGCGGCTCGTATGTCACCCACACATTCACGGCCGATGCGTGGCAACCGAGCGAGCCGGTCATCGCGCTTGGCCAAGCGTTCCGCGTCATCTCCGGCGCGGCGTTCGAGTGGCAGCAGTCGGTCGCGTACAACGAGATTGTTTTGCCGGAAGTCACGACGCAGCCGGAGGATCAAGTCGTCACAAGCGGCTCGTGGCTTGCGCTGTCCGTGCGCGGCAAGGGCGATCCACTCAACTACCAATGGTACTTCAACGGCGCGGCGATCGACGGCGCCATCCGCAACGCGCTTGCATTCCAGGAGGCGATAGAGGCCAACGCCGGCCAGTACACGGTCAAGCTCACCAACCGCTTCGGCGCAGTCACCAGTTTGCCGGCGAGCGTCGCGGTGCATTACGTCATCAACCGGGCCCCCACCGGCGCGGGACGCATCGTGCTCAACCCGTTGCAGGATCATTATGCGCCTGGCACGCAAGTCACCTTCACCGGCGTGCCGGAGGAGGGCTACTCGTTCGCAAGTTGGGGCGGTGATGCCAGCGGCGACTCCGCGCAAACCAGCGTCTCCATCGATAAGCACCTGACAGTGACCGCCGATTTTTCGCGCGACTACATCATGCCGACGCTGAGCGATTCGTACTTCCGAACCGACGGAATTTTTCAGTTTACCGTTATCGCTGAGCCGGGCGTGGAGAACAACATCCAGTACAGTTTCGATCTCGAAAACTGGGTCGATTACCGCACCGACATTAACCCCGGCGAACTGTACATTCCGGTGATCCCGCCGGTCGGCGCGAAGGGCATGTACTTCCGCGTGCTCGTCACCGGCAAAGGTTATTCGGATAACATCGTCGGTTTCCAACTGCTTGATGTGCCCACCGGCAAGTCGTTGCTGTCCAATCCCTTGGCCAAGGGCGACAACACGCTGGCCACCCTGCTGCCAAGCGGCCCGACCAAGCTGACGGTCTCGACTTGGGACGGCGATTCCGGCTCGTGGACGGCGAGCACGTTCGGCGACGCATGGAGCGACGCCGACCTCGTCGTCGCGCCGAGCCAGGCGGCGATGTTCGACAACCAAACCGGCGCAGCGCTCACGCTGAAATTCACCGGCTCGGTTGTGCAGGGCAGCCTCTCGTCGGCGTTGCCAAGCGGCGAGTCGTACCACGCCGCCACGCTGCCGGTCGCCGGAGGCTTGGCCACGAACTTCGGTTTCCCGGCGGTGAACGGCTTGAAGGTTGCGCTGCTCGACAACGCCACCGGCGACTGGGAGACGTCGACTTTCTCCGGCGGTGCATGGAGCCCAAGCGAACCCAGCCTGGCCGCCGCGCAGGGTTTCCGCGTGACGGCCAACGCGGCGACGAGTTGGGATCGCGACATCAACCTCAACTCGCAGGGCACGCCGAAGATCGTTACGCAGCCGGTCGGCGCAATGCGCATCGCCGGGCAGCCGGTCGCGTTCGGCGTCGAGGCCACCGGCACGCCGCTCGAGTTCCAGTGGCGCTTCAACGGCTTGAACATCACCGGCGCCAACGCGGCGACGCTTGAGTTGGCCAACGTGCAACAGGCCAACGCCGGCGACTACTCGGTGTACATCAAAAATCCGTTCGGCAATATTTTAAGCGACACCGCCAGCCTCGCGGTGCATTACACGCTGGGTGTCGCAGGCGCGGGGCGCGGCACGGTGACGCATGCGCCGGAGTTGGCGACGTACCCAAACAAGTCGCGCGTCGTGCTCAACGCCACCCCGGACAAAGGCTACGTCTTCACCGGCTGGAGCGGCGCGGCGAGTGGCGCGGCCAACCCATTGGCGGTGACGATGGACGCCAACAAGTCGATCACTGGTTCGTTCACGCGCGATGTCGTGCCGCCGGAATATCGCAGCGTGAAAATCAACGACGCCGGCCAGCTCGAGTGGGTGCAGATCGCCCGGCCCGGCAAAAAGTTGACCTCCGACTACTCGCTGGATTTGCTCAACTGGAAAGAGTTCACCAGTGACAGCAGTGCGTCGGGCGAGATGCGTGTTCCGTTTAATCGGCCGCAGGGAATTAATAATTTATTTGTCCGCACATGGGAGGAAGACACCGGCTACGCGGCGCGTGCGATCGGCTACGTGACACTGACGCTTCCGTCGGGCAAGTCGTTGATAGCCAACCCATTGGCCAACGGCGGCAACCGCGTTTCCGACCTCCTGCCAAGCGTCTCGAGCGGCAGTACGCTGGCCAAGTTCAACCCGGCCACAGGCAAGTGGGAGACGAACACATTCACCGACGCGTGGAGCCAGCCGGGCATGACGCTCACGCCGGGCGAGGGCGCGGTGTTCGACAACAAAGGCGACGCGTTCAGCGTGTTGCTGGCCGGCTTCACGCCGTGGCAAAAAACATCGCTGTCCATCCCGGCGGGCGACTTGGTCGTGTCGCCGGCCTTGGCCAAGGGCGGACTGCTGAGCAGCCGGCTTGGCCTGCCGCTTGCCGAGGGGCTTGTCGTGAAACTGCTCAACAACGGTACAGGCAAGTACGACACGTACACGGTCTCGAACGGCGCATGGTCGCCGAGCGAGCCGGTCATTGCGCTTGGCCAAGCGTTCATCGTCATCGCCCCGAGCGCGTTCACATGGAGACATGACCCGACCCTGCCGCAGGTCACCGCACAGCCGACGGACGCGCAGGTGTTGTCCGGCGGCAAGGTCGGTTTCATCGTTAAGGCCGTCGGCGAGCCGCTGGCTTACCAGTGGCTGTTCGACGGCAAGCCGATCGCCGGGGCGACGGCGTCGGCGATTCAGATTCCTGTGGTGACTCTCGCCAACGCCGGCCGTTACTCGGTGGTGGTGAGCAACGGCTTTGGCAAGGCCATCAGCGAGTCGGCGCGGCTCGACATTTATTACAAGCTCAAGCTGGCCCTCGAGGGCCGCGGCG
>CAUZVJ010000159.1:0-6057 GCA_963583225.1 Verrucomicrobiia bacterium | reverse complement strand
TATCGGGCTCGCGATCATCGACGAGCAACACAAGTTCGGCGTCGAGCAGCGCAAAAAACTTGTCCGCAAAGGACAGTACCCGCACGTGCTCGTGATGACCGCCACGCCGATCCCGCGCACGCTTGGCCTGACCGTTTACGGCGACCTCGACATCTCGCTGATCGACGAGTTGCCGCCGGGCCGAGGCCAGGTACGCACGCACGTCCGCAAGCCGGAAAGCCTGCCCAAGGTGTGGGGTTTCATCCGCGACAAACTGGCCGCCGGACGGCAGGCGTACGTTGTTTATCCGCGCGTCGATGATGCGGAGGGCGGCAGCCTCAAGGCGGTCAATCAGGAACTCGAAACCGTTCGCAAACAACTCGCGCCGCACGCCGTCGGCCTGCTGCACGGGCGGCTGAAATCCGCCGAGAAAGAGCAGGTCGTCGCCGGTTTTCTCGCGGGGAAAATCAAGGCGCTGCTCGCGACAAGCGTGATCGAGGTCGGCGTCGATATTCCCAACGCGACGGTCATGCTCATCGAGAACGCCGACCGCTTCGGTTTGGCGCAGTTGCACCAGTTGCGCGGACGGATCGGCCGGGGCGAGCACGAGTCGCACTGCATTCTCGTCGCCGATGAGGTGACCGACGAAGGCCAGCGGCGGCTTGAGGTGATGGAAAAAGGCAGCGACGGCTTCGAGTTGGCCGAGGAGGATTTGCGGCAGCGCGGCCCGGGCGAACTGCTGGGCCAGGCGCAGAGCGGCCTGCCGGATTTCAAGTTTGGCAACCTCATCGAAGACTGGCGCCTGATCCAAAAAGCCCGCGACCTCGTCGCCCGCGAGCCCGCCGGTTAATCGCCGAAAAGGCGGACGAAATTTTCCTCCACGCGCTTGGCCAAGTCATCGGTCGGTTCCCCGAATAACTCTGCCGCAGCCCCGTACACGGCAGTGATGTTGGCTGGGTGATTGATCGCTTGGCCAAGCGGGTGGGTGACTCGATCGTCCGGCAGCGTTTGGTCGGGCGCGTCGGTCTCGATGAGCAGTCGGTCGGTCGGCACTTGGCGGAAGGCGGCGTGTTGGCGGGTTTTGCGTTCGTGCGTGAAGGCGCCGGGAAAGCCGAAGTACGCCCCTAGCCTGGCCAACGGCTCGACCATTTCCGCCGGGCCACCGTAGCTGTGCAGCAGAAAACCGCGCTTGGGCAGCGGGCCGTCGCGGAGCAGTTCGTGCAGTCGACCCCAAGTCTTGAGGCAGTGAATGCTCGCGGGGAGATCACGCTCCGCGGCGAGCCGAAGTTGGGCGGTGAAGACTTCCTCCTGCCCGTCGTAAGCCAAGCCGGGTTTCCAGCGGTCGAGTCCAATTTCGCCGACAGGGCCTGGCCAAGCGTCGAGTTGCCGCTCGAGGTTGGGCAGCCAATCCGCCGTGCGCTCGTGGACGAACCACGGATGCAGGCCGAAACTCGGCAGCACGCAGTCGTGCCGCTTGGCCAAGGCGGCGACGTCGGGCCAATCGCTTTCGCGGGTGCCGTTGACGACCATTTTGGTCAAGCCACTGGCGGCGCAATCGGCGATCAATTCGTCCTGCCGCCCGCCGAACCGCGCATCCTGCAAATGGTTGTGCGCGTCGAACAATCGCATCGGGATCGGCGGTTAGTCGGCGAAGCGAAGCCGGAAGAATTGCGCTTGGCCCAGCTTGGCTTCGATTGGGAATTCCAGCGACGCGGTGTTCTTCGGCACAAGCTTGGCAAAGCTCCAAGACAGCAGGTCGTTGGTTTTCTCGATGATGGCCGTCGAGCCGACTGGCAATTCGGTGTTTAGCGTGAACCGATTTTCGTCTGGAATAATGTTGAGTCGGACGGCGGCTTGTTTGCGCTTTTGCTGATACTTGCCGTCGGGGAGCCGGGTGGGTAGTCTGTACTCGCCATTTGTCAGGATTTTAACGACGGCTTTGTCCTTGGCGCGGAGTTTTTCCGGTGTATTGAGTTTCCACTCGTGCTCAATGTCTCCGCCGCGGTTTTTGAAATCCTGTCCATCGAGCAGGCTGGTGAGTGCCCAGTAAACGTACTCGGTGACTTGGCAGCCGTAGTCGCAGGTTCGGTCGTCGTAGGAATACCAGGCGTCGGCGGGATAGCGGCTTGGCACGGTGCGGAAGTAGCCGCCGCGCGCGATGTCCATCGCGTTGGCAAGCTCGGAGCCACGGCGCTCGCCGAACACTTTTGGGTACGTGCCCGCGTAGCCGACGGAGGTGATGATGTGCAGAATCTCCTCAACGGAGGCGTCGAACTCGGACGACTTGGGGTTGTGCGGCCCGGCGTTGGGCAGCGTCTCGGTGGCGAACAGGCCCTGCAGCGAGTAGTCGTCGAACATCTCGCCGTAACGGTCATGGAGCCGTTCGAGTTCGCGCTCATCGTAGCCCATGACGATCGCCGCACGCTCGTTCCAGAGTTCGTCGTTCACATTCGGGTTGTCCGGTTTGCCATCGTGATCGTTGTCGAGGAAATCTGCAGTGATGTCGGCGGCGTGCAGCAGCTTGGCATCCGGCACTCGGTCAGTGGCAAGAACGAACACTCCGAACACTTGGACGTGTTTCGGCAACGCCGCCTTGAGCTTGGGCAGGCGGTCGTTTTTGCCGCTGCGGATCTTGAAATCCGGCTCGGCGGCTTGATCCGCTTGGCCAAGCGGCGTGGTGACGAAAAAAAACAGGGCCGCGCTGGCGAAAGCGGCGGCCCTGTTGAGAGTTGTTTTTGCTGCGCTCATTGGCCTGGGCAAGCACTTGGCCAAGGTTGTCACTTCAACTCGGCAGTGGTGAACGGCGAGGCGGGGAGGCCGGCACCGTTGACCAGATTCGGCTCGGCCTCCTGATCCCAGCCGAAGCGGACCGCTTTCGGATTGCGCACGGCTTTGCTGGAGACGATCAACGATACGCTTTTGCCCTTGTAGACATAAGCACCGGCGGGAAACCATTTACCACTACTGGTCAACGCCTCAAAGTGAGTCAGCGGTTTTTCATCGCGCGACTTGAGTCCCTCGGCGTGGTCGAACTCGATGATCGCGCGTCCGTCGACAACCTTGAACGATTTAAACAGCGGGCCCGAGTACTCGATGCCTTTTTTGCCGTAGTCCTTGGCCAAGGCCCACAGGGCGAGGCGGCGGCCGACTTCCTGTTTGTTGCGCGGATGAATGTCTCGCGTGTTGCCGATGTCAGTAGTGACGGCCATGCCGGTGTGCGGAATTTCGAGCGTGGCCAACTGCGCCTGCCAGATGCCGGCCAAGTCGTGCGGGTTGCGGTTGCCGTATTTGTACGGAGCAAGTTGCACAAAGTAGAACGGCATTTTTTTGTTATTCCAAATATCGCGCCAGCCGTTGATGAGGGCTTTTTTCTTTTCGAAATAAAGCATGCCTTCGCCGTTGTTGCTCTCGCCCTGATACCAAAGCGCGCCCCGGATGCCGTACGGATTGATCGGCGAAATCATGCCGTTGTGCAGCGCGAGTGCGGACTGGTGGTTGATCGCGCCGTTGTCTTTTTTCTGCGGATATTGTTCTAGGTTGTCAGCGATCTCTTTGAGCGCGGGGACGGACTTGAAGCCGCTTGGTGTGGTCCATGGCTCGATGCGTGTGCCGCCCCAGTTGCAGCCGAGCAGGCCGATAGGCACGTCGAGTTCGTCGAGCAGATTGCGGGCGAAAAAGTATCCGACGGCGGTGAAGTTGCCCACCGTTTCCGGGCTGCAAACCAGCCAGCCACCGGTGGTGACGTCGCTTTCCACTTTGGCGCTTGGGCGGTGCGGAATCTTGATGTGGCGGATCAACGGGTGCTTGGCGTTGGCGATTTCTTCTTTTGGGTTGTTGGAGTTGGCGACTTTCCATTCCATATTGGACTGCCCGGAGCAAAGCCAGACTTCGCCAACGAGCACGTCCTTGAATTCGATTGAGTTGCTGCCCTTGACCGAAAAGGCGACGGGCGACTTGGAGGCTTTTAGCGGCTTGAGGCGGAGGTCCCAAGTGCCGGCTTTGCCGGCCTTGGTTTTTTTGACTTGGCCGGCGACGGAGACGGTCACCGACTCGCCGGGATCAGCCCAGCCCCAGACGGGGAGTTTTTGGCCCTGCTGCAAAACCATGTGGTCGCTGAAGACGGAGGGCAGTTTGACCTCGGCTTGAACAGCGGCTTGGCCAAGCGCAAACGCACCGGCGGCGAAGACAAAACGACGAAGAAAAGAAATGGAGTAAGCCATGCCCGCGATTGAGCAGAACGGAGCCCGTGGCGTCAACGAAAACTTAGGATTCGGTGCGGAGTTTATTCGCCGGTGATGTGGACGTGGATTTGCCGGGTGTGGGGGTGGGTGCGGTGTTCCCAGAGGTAGATGCCTTGCCAGGTGCCGAGCACCATCGAGCCATCGGCGATGGGGATGCTCAGGTTGACATTGGTCAGCGCGGTGCGGACGTGGGCGGCCATGTCGTCGTCGCCCTCGTAGTTGTGCTCGTAAACCGGATCGGCGTCGGGGGCCAAGCGGGCGAAGATCGACTCGAGGTCGGTGCGGACGCTGGGGTCGGCGTTTTCCTGAATGAGCAGCGAGGCGGAGGTGTGCCGGACGTGCAGCGTGGCCAAGCCGGTTGAAAAGCCGCTGGCCGAAACCAAGCGGCTGACGTCACGAGTGATCTCGTAGAGCGCGCGGCCGCGAGTGGCGACACTGAGTTCCTCGGCGTACTGCCCGAGCATGGCGGGTTACTTTTCTGCGCTGAGAATTTTCTCGAGGTCGGCGTTCTTTTTGTAGCCGGCGGCGAGTGCCTTTTCGTAGTGGAACTTGGCCAAGGCGGTGAAGGGCGGTTTCTGCGTGGCGTAAACGACGGCGAGATTGTGGTGCGCCTCGGCGTGGCCCGGTTTGATTTGGACTGCTTTGCGCAGGGCAGTCTCGGCGGCCTTGCGTTGGCCAAGGTTGTTGAGCGCTGAGCCGAGGAAGTGCTGCGCATTGGCATCTTCGGGGTTCAGTTTGACGGCCTTGGCCAAGTAGTCGTGGGCTTCGTCGTATTTTTTCTGCCGGTAACGAAGCGTGCCGATCAGGGATAACGCGGAGGCGTCTTTGTCATCGTTTTTCAGCGCGCGGGTCAGGCTGGCTTCGGCGTCGTCGTAGTTGCCCTGTTCCATTTGGGCGATGGCGAGGTTGCTCAGCGTGAGCGGATTTTCCTCGTCCAGTTTGAGGACGTGCAGGAATTTTTGCTCTGCCTCGCCGTACTTGGCCTCGATGAGGGCGGCTTGGCCGGCTTTGAAATCGTCCGCGCCGCCTTCGGGCAGGGTGGCGATCTTGGCCTGTAGCGTGTTGGCGGGTTGCTCGGCCGTTTGTGGTTCGGCGAACAGTTTCTTTTCGTCGTCGGTGTAGGGGATTTTTTCAGCCTCGAGAATCTCGAGCCGCGAGCGGAGGGTGTCGAGCCGGTTTTGCAGTTCAGCCACTTTGGCCTTCTCGGCCCGACCTGATTTTTTCCAGTTGAAGATACCGGTAAGACCCTTTCTCTTGCTGGCGGGGTTGGTGTTTTTGCGTTCGGCCTTGGCCAAGCGCTTCTCAAGTGAGCTGATGTAGTTGAGCATCTCCTTTTCGCGGGAGCCTTTTTTGGCGGCCTTGAGTTGGTCTTCAAGTGAGTCATTGCTGCTCTCGGCTGTGGTCAGGCTGCTTGCGGTTGCCTTTAGTTTGCTGTCGCTTTTAGCGAGTTGTTTTTCGAGGGAACCAACCTTGGCTTCGAGGTCCTTTTCGCGGTTGCCCTTTTTGAAAGACTTGAGTTCCAACTCGAGGGCTTTGCGGGTGGTTGTGAGTGAGGCCAGTTCCTTTTCGGTTTTTTCGAGGGACTCCTGCTTGTCCGCCAGTTGTTTTTCGAGGCGCTTGGCTTGGCGGTCGTTGGCTTTTGCCTTGGCGGTCTTGGCCTCTTCCAGCGCTTGGGCGAGCGCCTTGTTGGTTTTCTCGGTTTCGGCTTTTGCCTTGGCCAAGCCGGTGTTGGCGTCCTTCAATTGGGCGGTGGCTTTGTCGATGGCGTTTTTGAGGTTGTCGTTTTCCTGACGAAGGCCGGAGAGGTCGCTTTCCAGCGTCGCGAGTTGCTTGGTTT
>CAUZVJ010000158.1:0-6080 GCA_963583225.1 Verrucomicrobiia bacterium | reverse complement strand
ACTAGGAATCAACAGCGGATGGTCAAGGCCCGGCTCGTAAGCCACACCCTGCCCGTTCTCGTAGGGAAACTCCGGGGAACCACCGCGACGGGCAAATCGGATTCCCAGCGACTTGAGCATTTTCAAAGCCTTAGGATGGATGACGTTTCCGGGATAAGCGAACGAGACAGGCTTAGGGATGCCGTACGCCTCACATTGCCGGGCGATATAATTGATCTCCTCTGGAAGTCGCCCCAATGTGTCCCGGGTCACCCCCATATGACTGCGGGTGTGGTTGCCGATTTCAAAACCGTCGGCGTGCAGAGCCTTAATTTGCTCCCATGTCATGTAGTCCTTTTTGTTGCTGGTGAAGGTGAACCCTTCGGTGACGAAGAAGGTAGCTCCAAATTCGTGGCGCTTCAGAATCGGTCTCACCACGGAATAGTGAGACGCCACCGAATCATCAAAAGTCAGCACCACCAGTTTCTCCGGCATCGGCTCCTTGGCTACGACGCTATTGCCGCCGTGTTTACGAAGGCGTTCGACAGTACCAGATTTGTCATCATCCTTTATATTCACATCCGTGCCAGCTGCCAAATGCTGTTTGACGGCGGCGATGTCACCTTCCCCGGCAGTATCGTGAGTTGAATCGGCGGAAGCAGTTCCCACCAAAAGCACGGCTGCGATTGTTGTTAAGAGGAGTTGTTTCATTTGCCTTCAGCTTTCAATTCTTCACCCGTCTTGCCGCCGTGTTTGCGGAGGAGTGCGGCGATTTTGGTGCGTTTTTAGCCGTTGGCCTGATTCAGCGGTGTTTTGCACCGGGGTAAGATTCCGATGCCACCCAACCCATCTGTCGTCTATCATTAGGTTCACTAGTGGGGGCGAAGCATGAGGTATAGGGGTAACAAGGTGTTGATGTAGTCATCGCTCCAAGGTGCACACTCGTTCGGGTAACCTTCCAAGGAGAGCCAGCCCGCTGCGCGCAGTGCGGAGACATCGTCGCCCTTGCGACGGAGGACGCAGTAGACCGCCTCATCCTGGAACGGTTTAAGGTTCTCGTTGCTCTTCTTGACCAGAGCTTCCCAGCGTTCTGCACTGGTCGACTTGATGACGCCTAGCAAGTCGTAGTATCGGCTGGAAGTGTGGAAGACCAGGGTGCCTTGGGGGGCTAGTTTCTCCTCGTAGAGCGAGAGGGCCTCCCGCGTAAGCAAGTGCGTCGGAATGGCGTCGCTGCTGAAGGCATCCACCAGGATGATGTCATAGGAGGGCTCCGGAGCCCGCTCCAATTGAAGGCGGGCGTCTCCCTCCACGATTCTCACCTTGGCCGGGCAATCATCCAGATAGGTGAAGAGGTTCTGGGCAATGTTCACGATGGCCGGATCCAGCTCATAGAAGGTGAGCGACTCCCCCTCCTGGAAATAGGTGGCGCATGTTCCGACGCCCAAGCCGATCACGGCCACATTGCGCGCTTTCTTAGCTGCGCCGAGTACGTCCTCCAGCGGTCCCGCCCTGTGGTAATAAGAGGTGGGACTTTTCCGCATTAAAGGATGCAAGACCTGGCTACCGTGAACGGTTGAACCGTGCTCGAGATGGCGCTGGCCGAGAGTGTGGCGATCATCCTCAGACATATTGGGATATTTGTCCTGGCTCAGGGGTCGACTAACCACCCGATAGATTCCGTAGTAGTTGCGGTGTTGATAGATGACCTCTGTCCCTGCGCCGAGGTCATTCGACCTGATGAGAAATGGGAGGGCGAGGGCGAGGCTGACCCCCAGGCTGGAGAGGAGAGGTCGCCTGCGCAAGGCATCCAGCAGGTCGCCCTTGCGGAGGTGCAGGATGGTTAGCGCGAAGACCCCCAGGATGATGGGATATTCGGCCAAACTATTGAACAAAATGGGGGCGATCAGGCTGACGGCCATGCTGCCCATCCAGCCACCGAGGGCGATCGCCAGGTAGAAAACCGTCAACTGATCGGGAGGAGGACGGAGTCGATGCAACTCGCCGTGCCCAACCATCGCCAGCACAAAGAGGGCCACCAAATGCGCAGCGAATACCCAAAGATTGCTGACGTCGACAAAATACAGGCTGGAAAGTCCACACACTACAGCCGCAGGCCAAAAGGCATGAAGCAAGGCTGGGGAGATCCATTGCCTCCGGCTGAAGGTGAATACATAGCTGAGCAGGTAGAGGACCAAGGGCAGGACCCACACCAGAGGCACCGAACCCAGCTCGAGAGTAATGACGTTGGAGACGGCCAGCATAAAGGCCGAGGGGAGGGCGCTTAGAAGGAGCCAGCTGACTAGGGTACTCGCCTTGATATTGCTTGAAGGACGAATAGCCGGGGCAACCTTCCCCGGGTTCGAGGCCGCCATTCGCCAGCAGCGCCAGGCCAGCACGACATAGCCCAAATATCCCACGTACCAAAGGCTCCGCTGGACGCGCAGACCCAAGAGGGGCTCGCATAGGGCAATGTAAGCCAGGAGGGCCAGGAGGGAGCCTGCGTTGGAGCTGGCGTATAGGGGGTAGGGGGAACTGCCGCTGGTGTCGCTGCGGGTGAACCAGGACTGGGCGATCACGCTGGTGGTGGCCAGGATTCCAAAGGGGAGGGCTACGTGGAGGGTTAACTGAAAGAGGAGGGACCAGGCCGGGTCACCATCGCCAGGGGGAGCGAGGCCGATCCAGTTAACCAGCGGGAGCCACACCAGGGGAGTCGCCACGAGCGCCAGATGCCATCCCCCTAGGCGCTTGGCAAAGATGTGGCAGTATACATAGCCGAAAAAGAGAATTCCCTGGAAGAAGGTGAGGGTCGTCGACCATACGTGGAAGGAACCCCCGTAGAGGGGAAGAACCATCCGCGCGACCAAAGGCTCCATCGTGAAGAGGAGGCAGGCACCCAGGAATACGAAACAATGCAGTTTGAAGCTGATGGTCATACTAACTAACTGGAATTTTCTTTTTCACAGTGAGAGACCGTTGAAAACAAACACCATAAAAGTCTTTTATTCTGACTGGGTGCAGTTGTTGGTTTGCCGAGTTTGCGAAGATTTTGACGAACGGGCGTGTGCATCGAAAAACGACTATTTCCCTGCGGCTTTCAATTCCGCACGCGTTTTGCCGCCGTGTTGGCGCAGGAGATCGGCAATATCCTCGTGGCCCGCCCTTACCGCATAATCGAGGGGACTTTTTCCGCTTAGAGCCGTGACATTCACTTTCGCCCCGTTAGCCAAAAGAAGTTCAACGATTTCCTTCTGACCCGAACCAAATGCACCGTGCAGCGGTGCCCATCCACCCTCGTCCTTGGCATTTGCACCCATGCCACCAGCCAGATGCAGCTTGACTGCTTCAATGTTTCCCGTTCTGGCAGCTTCGTGAATTGAGATGTCTGGTACTTTGGCTGTCGGCGGTTCTAGTTGTGCAGCTTCAGCAACGGGTTCAACTGGTTTGGATTCTGCCTGTGGAGACGGCGGCGTTGGCACTTCAGCAACTGGTTCAGCGGGTTTTGCTTCTGCTTGAGGAGACGACTCCTGCGGCTTCCCACAGCCCACCAATAGCACAGCTGCGATTGTTGTTAGTAGGAGGTGTTTCATATGCGAAAGAGAGCCTCAGCAGTTTAGCTGACAATTTCAAGAGCTGAATGCTGTAACTGGAGTGCTTTAATCAGCTTCGACGGGGTTTTTGTTTTACCTCACTGCTTCGCGGGGGACCACCTCACACCTCCGCCCACATGTCGCGCACGCGAGCCTAACCTAACTTCAATCGCTTCGCTTGCCGCTTGGCGTGTTCATCATTGAGGTGGCCATAAACCCGCCCGATCAGAACCCCACCATCTTTGTGGCCGACCCACCGGGCAATGGTCATGTAGTCGATGCCGCTCATCACGGCGTGACTGATGAAGTAGTGGCGGCAATCGTGGTAGCCGAAGCCGTCCACACCAGCCAGTTCCCGGGCTTTGTAAAGTGCTCCTTTGAGGCTGCGCGCAGGTGCATCCTCCCCGAACATCCGCGGTGCGGGAAAGAGATAGGCTGAACCGTTGCTTCTAGACTGCATCTCCTCGAGCAGTTCAGCCAGTGCATCATTGAAGTCCACGGCCCGAGATTCATGGTTCTTGCTCAAGCCGTCCGAGTCGATGGTGAGCTGTTGTTGGCCCCAATCCACATCCGACCACATGAGGCGGAGTGTCTCTGTAGCGCGTGAACCACACCGCGCCATGAGACGCACGTAATCGGCCAGAAGCTGCCCGTGTTTGCAGTTTTGGAGTGCGGCATGGCAAAATTTTGGCCTCGATTTGTTCCGGGGCGAACAGAGGGCGTTTTTTGGGTTTCCAGCGGATGGGCTTTAGACCGGTGGTTGGGAGTGTATCGATCAGGCCGTTGTCCTGGGCGTGGTTGAGAAGGTTGTTGAGGATGGTGATGGAGAGATTCGCGGTTCGGCCCGACCAACCTCCTTTGATTTTTGCTGTTCTGTATTTGATAATCTTTTCGCTACTGATCTGTAGATCGGCAAGTTGCCAAAGTAAGCACTCCATTGTTTGAGATGTTGATTCTATGAATCGTAGGTTCGCTTTCTTTTCATATTGGCAATAGAAACCAAATAATGATCGCGAAATGAGTTGAATGGTTGAGACTGACGAATCGAAAGATTTGAGGTTTTATCCAAAAACTTCAACTGCCCGAGTCCACGCCTTGCATCTTGAACTGTCTTCGTTTCAAGAGGCACACGCCGATCAATCTTTTGCCCCGATCCATTGTCGATGAAGAGTCGGGCATAGAATTGTTTACCCCGAATCCAAAGACCCCGAATAAGTTTACCTTTTGAATCTTTGACTCTCTGGAATTTCGGCGTCTTTAAGCCGTCGTTTGAAGAATTACCGGCACAATTACCGGCACAACCTTGGTTTGTGGTCTTGTGTTTCATGTCGTTCGTTTTGTTGACGAACTGACTTAACCACTGAAAACAAAGAGCAGATTGAAGATGGTACGCGCGAAAGGAGTCGAACCTTCACTCCCGAGGGAACCGGATCCTAAATCCGGCGCGTCTACCAATTCCGCCACGCGCGCACCACGGCCGGCAGCGCCTGGCCGCCGGCAGCGGCATACTGCTCCGAGCCAAGCCGCTTGGTCAACGCCGAATCGCGCTTGGCCAAGCGCTTGGCCGGCTGATCAAATCTCGCGGCCAACTGACTCGGCGATGGGGGCCAATTCGTCCATCAATGCGGCGAAACCTTCGAGATCGATCTGTTGCGCCGCGTCGCTGATGGCCTCGGTCGGGTTCGGGTGCACCTCGACGAGCAGCGCGTCGGCACCCATGGCGACGGCACCGCGGCACATTGAGTGCACCAGCGACGCCTTGCCACAGCCTTGGCTCGGATCGACGACGATCGGGCAGTGCGACTCGGCCTTGACGACGGCCACCGCAGAGAGGTCGAGGGTGTTGCGAGTGTAATCCTCAAACGTTCGGATGCCGCGCTCGCAGAACAGCAGGTTCGGGTTGCGGTTGGCCAGAACGTACTCGCCGGCGAGCAGCCATTCCATGATGCGCATCGACATGCCGCGCTTGAGCAACACCGGCTTGCCGGTCTTGGCGGCGGCGATGATGAGCTGGAAATTTTGCGCGTTGCGCGTGCCGATTTGCAACATGTCGGAGTACTCCGCGACCAGCTCGGCGTGATCCTGCGAGAGCAACTCGGTGACGATCGGCAGGCCGGTCTCCTCGCGCGCCTTGGCCAAAAGCTTGAGCCCCTCTTCACCAAGCCCCTGGAACTCGTACGGCGACGTACGCGGCTTGAACGCCCCGCCGCGCAGCATGCTCGCGCCGGCCGCCTTGACGGCGTGCGCGGTTTTCATCAACTGCTCCTCGCTCTCGACGGAGCAGGGGCCGGCCATGACCTGGATTTTTTTGCCGCCCACGATCACGCCGCCGGCGTTGACGGTGGAGTCCTGCGGGTGCGCCTCGCGGCTGACGAGCTTGTGGCGTTTTTGGATCGGCGTGACCGACTCGACCTGCGGCCAGGCGTTGAGCACGTCGAGGTCGCGGTGCGAGTGCTCGTCGCCGATCGCGCCGATCACCGTGCGGGCGACGCCGTGCATGACATGGGGCCGGTA
>CAUZVJ010000157.1:0-6091 GCA_963583225.1 Verrucomicrobiia bacterium | reverse complement strand
TTTTTGCTCGTGATGTCGCCTTGGCTGGTGCGGAATGTGCAACTCAGCGGCAACCTTTTCGGCACAGCCGGCTTGGCTTTGTATTCGCAGACCAGCACCTTCCCCGAGGACACGCTTGAGCGAACGTTGTTTTATGAGCCAAGCGACAGTTCGGAAAACGCCGAGGACGAAATTAAAGTGAAGGTCGCGGATCATGTCGGTTTGTGGGATGTCGCGAACAAATTGAAACGCAACCTTCGCCACTTGATGGTTCATGAGTTGCCGCGATTTTCCGGCAGTTGGTTTGCGGTGATTTGTCTCGTCGGTTTGGTCGTCCCGTTTCGGAACCGATCGCTGCGACGGCTCCGCGTGTTTTTACTGATGACACTCGTGGTGTTCGCGCTTGGCCAAGCGCTTGGCCAAACACACCTTTCGGCGGCCAACAGCACGCTGGCTGAGTTGCTGGCGCGATCGCTTGGCCAAGGCGCGCCGGTTGCGACCGCGGCGAGCGTGAATGGCGAGAATCTTTTGACCATCCTCGGGCCGGTCTCGTTCCTGTTTGGCGCGGGGTTGTTTTTCTCGCTGTTGGATCAGTGGAAAGTGGGCTTGCCGGAAATGCGCTTGGCAGCTTCCACCGGCTTGGTCGTGGCCGCCTCGCTTCCGATGGCGTTGAGCTTCCTGCTGCCGCATCCGTATCCCGTGGCCGAGCCACCGTACCATCCGGCGCGCGTGAAACATGTCAGCACGCTGCCCGGAGAATCGGGGGAGGACACCATCGGCGCCGGGGACTTGTTAATGAGCGACATCCCGTGGGCCGTGGCCTGGTATGGCAATCGGGATTGCGTGTGGCTGACCCGCAGCGTCCAGCCTGATTTTTACACCCTCAACGACCGGCGGCCAATTAGTGCGCTGTATTTTACCGAGGCTACCACCGATCAGCGGTACGTTAGCAGAGTGTTTTATGCAAATGAATCGAACTGGCAGCGTTTTGTGCTGGCTATGCAGGTCGAGGGGGATTTGCCCGATGGATTCCCGTTAAAGGCGGTTTTGAATGATTATTCCCCCGGGCAGTGGCTGCTATTTGCGATACCGCAAAACCAGCCATAGGTTCTTGATGTCAACAGGTTTGAGACAATAAAAAAAAATCGAAAAACTTTTGAAATTGGGGTTGACAGAACCGGATGAGCATCGACAATGCCCCTCCATTCAGCCCTGCTGACCGCTCGGGGGTATTGAGTGTGGATTTCAAATAAAGCCATGAACAAAAAAATTATCACCTTGGGAGTTGCCGCAATTGGTGTTGCCGGAGTGCAGGCTGCTGACGCCGGCAAGGTCTGGGAAGTAACCGCCTCGCTGAGGGGGTTTTACGACGACAACTACACAACCTCGCCCGAGGAACTCGCCGAGGAGAGCTGGGGCGTCGAGGTCAGCCCCGGTATCAACCTCAACGTCGGGGAAGGGACGGACATGGAGTTCAGCGTCGGTTACGCGTTTGGTATACGGTACTACGAAGATCGGGAAAGCGACAATGAGGACTACGGCCACGAGTTGGGCATCAGCCTCAACAAGGCGTTCTCCGACACATCAGTCCTGCAGTTGTCTGACAGTCTCGTAGTTGCCCAGGAACCCGAGATACTCAACGGAGGCACCCCGCTCCGCACCGAGGGTGACAACCTGCGCAACACCTTCTCGGCACGATACCGCCGGATTCTTTCAGGGAGCACGGGAGCAGAGATTGGCTATGGGAACTCCATTTTCGACTTTGAGGAGGAATATCACTCAGCACTGCTGGATCGGTCCTACAACGAAGTCAGTCTTGACGTGTTTTATGGCACACCCCAGACAGAATACTTTGTTGGGTACAAGTTTTCTTCGACGGACTTTGATGGGGACGACCTGCAGGTGCCCGGTTTGGATTTCAAGGCGGCTGCCCGCAACAATCACGCCCATTACGGATATGTCGGGGCGCGTCATCAGTTGAACAAGAATTTCATCGCCGATGTGCGGGCGGGTGTGCAGAACGTCGATTATTATGATTTCGATCTCATGCCCGGATTGATACCGGAGGATGAGACCAGCCCGTATGTGGATGCCCGCATGGAATGGGGATACGCCGAGGGGAGCAAACTGGTGGTGGGAGCGAACCTCGCCCGCGGAGCCACTGACCTGCAGGCTGCTGATCAGGAAATCACTGCGGTTTACGCCCAGTTGCTCCACAAGATCAGCGCCAAGGTTCATGGCACCCTGACCGGTCGCTTTCAGGATGCAGAGATCAGCGGCGGCGGCGGGAAATTGGACGGCAAGGAGGAATCCCTCCTGCTGCTGGGGGCCAGCCTGACTTACGCCATCGCCGACAACGTCTGGGCCGAGGTGGCCTACAACTATGACGAGCTCGACTCGGACGTCCCGCACCGCAGTTTCGAGCGGAACTACATGTCCGTCGGTATCGGAACAAGTTTTTGATTTCCAATAACTAAAACTTTTCACGGGAGGCCAGAAATGCTTATCTGGCCTCCCTTTTTTTCTGGGTTGTAGAAAATGGATAAAACCCCAAGTACAGATCAGTCCCCCGACAAGCTCCACATTCTGGATTATTGGCGGATCATCCGCGTTCGGTTCGTCACCATCCTGCTCGTCTTTTTGCTGACTGCCGTGACGACCACCGTGGTGACCTTCCTCCTGCCCAAGACCTACATGAGCCTCTCCCGGATCTCCATCGAGAAGGATACGTCGGATATTGCCCCGTTGCTTGGCATGCAATCCGGGCCGTCGGCGTTTGACCCCTACTTCATCCAGACTGAGTTCGAGAAAATCCAGTCACAAAAAGTCCTGGACAAGGTTGTCTCCAAATGCAATTTGGCCGAGGAGTGGGGGGATCTCTACGGCGACAAAAAGTCATTGACCGACATCGAGGCCCGAAAAATCCTCGAGAAAGCGATTGATATTCGTCAGTTCCGCAACACCAGCATCATCGAGCTCCGGGCGTACGACCGGAAACCAGTGCGGGCACAAAGAATCGCCCAGGCTCTTGCTGATGAATACCAAAACCACAGAAAGGATTTGCAGACGCAACGAGTGAAAAAGGGCATCAAGGTACTCGAAGACAAGATGGATGCCATCAACGAAAAGATTGGCGTCATGCAGAAAAATGTGGATATGTTGCGGACGAAGCTAAACATTTCCGATGCGGCCGGCGAGGAAAGCTACTCCATCATTGAGCCGGAAATCGTGCGCCGATATGAGTCCGAGTTGATAGACGCAAGGGGGGTTCACACGACACAGTTCACTTTGCTTGAGGGGCTCAAGGCTCAGTCCATCGAGGAGGAAGGATTAAGGGCCTCCATTCTCACAGCCCACCCGGATGCCCAGTTGGATGTCTTGATTCGCGAGTTGTACACCGGCCAGCAAACGTTGGCCAATCAAGGCATCGATCTTGGCGAGGAACACCCGAGGATAAAAGGATTGAAAAAAGTGGTGTCCGTCCTCGAGGGGCAGATCGATAATCGAATTCAGGGCATCCTCGCGGGGCTGGAGTTGCGGGTCAATTCGTCCAAGGCCCAAGTGGAGCAATTGCAGCAGGATGTCGCCGACGCAAAAAAACGGGAGTCCGACATGAGGGAGACAGGACGGGAATATTTCGACGCCAAGCGGAAACTCTCCAACACCACGCGCATGCGTGACACCATCCTTTTCCGGGTCATGCAGGAGGAAGTGGACTTGGCACTTCCCAAGGAATCCACCGTGGAAGTCACCGACGATGCGGATCTGCCGATTAAGGCAGTACGGCCGAACATTCCCCTGAACATCGCACTTGGGGTTGTGGTCGGCCTGGTTTTGGGCGTGGGTTTGGCATTCTTTATCGAGTATCTCGACACCAGCGTGAAAACCATTGACGATGTCGAGCGTGCCCTTAATGCCGCCGTCCTCGGTGTCATTCCTCAAAATGTGGGTTCCCTCCTGGACGAAGGGGACGAAAGTCCCCACGCGGAAGCGTACCGGGTGCTGCGCACCAACATCCTTTTTGCCGGGCGCAAGGATGAGAGCCAGACCACGTTTAGCGTGGTGAGCGGCGGCGCGGGCGAGGGCAAGACAACGACCATGTTCAACCTCGCAGTGGTGTTCGCGCAGCAGGGCGACCGAGTCCTGATTGTGGACTCCGACCTGCGCCGGCCCTCAATGCACCGTTTCTTTAAGGTGTCCAACAACATTGGACTGACCAACTACCTGCTCGGGCAGGCCACCATCGCCGAGGTCATCCAGACATCAGAAATACCGTCGCTCCATTTCATCCCCAGCGGCAAACTGCCCAGCAGCTCCATGGGCATCCTCAGTTCGGCCAAGATGAAGGAGTTCGTGGCCGAAATGAAGAGCCAGTACGACTACGTGTTTCTGGATGCCCCGCCCATCATGGGGGTGAGCGATGCCTCGGTTCTCGCCAGCATGGTGGACATGTGCGTGCTGGTGGTTCAGTACCGCAAATACCCGCTACTGATGACCCAGCGGGCAAAGGACATGGTGACCAAGGTTGGTGGTGATCTCGTGGGCGTGGTTCTCAACAACATCAACATTTCACAGGATTCCTATTACTACTATTACAGTGGCTATTACTACGATTACTACTACAAGAGCCGCGAAAAAGAGGAGTTAGCCGACGAGGCCCAGGACGGAGAGCAGGAAGCCAAGCTGCTGGCCAAGGCTGATATCGGCGGGGAGGATGAGAAGCCCAAGTATTGATGGCCGCAGGGGAACCCGGGCAATGGGTTGTTCGAAAATGGATTTGATAAGCTGTTTAATGAAATATATTTGCAGGGTTTTTTTGGTTGCAGTTGTGTTGGTGGCTGCGGGTTGCGAGACCACGCGCCCACGGCCCGTGAACCCGGGCACCGGGACGGGTGACATGCCGTTACCAGTCAACTCCACGGACAGCCTCGAACCCGGGAACCAAATCACCATCACCTTCAGCGGGTTAAGCACGATTCCCATTCCATACAGTTGCCGTATTCGGGAGGACGGCACCATCAGTCCGCCATACCTGAAAAACCCCTTTATTGCCGCCGGGAAAACCATCGGTGCACTAGAGCGGGAACTCGAGCAGGCGTACGTGCCAGCCATCTACAAGACCATCAACGTTACCATCAGGACAGCCGATCGATTCTTTTACGTCGGAGGGGAGGTTCGGCAGCCAAGTCGCCAGATTTTCATCGGCCGGATCACGGTTACCCAGGCCATCCAATCCGCTGGGGACTTCACCGATTTTGCGAACCAAAGGGAGGTCCGAGTGATACGGGCCAACGGCAAAGTCGATGTCATCGACTGCAAGGCGGCTCTGGATGACCCGACGAGGGATCTGCCGGTGTACCCGGGTGATAATATCGTCGTGGGACGAAGGCTTTTTTGAAGATTCGACTTGAGAGAGTTGACGGCACCACGGCGGGCGATTCAACCGAGGCCCGCCGTTTTCCATTTGCGCTTGGCCAAGCGAAGGAGTGCGATCTGCGGATCGATGCCAAGGGCGTATGGGGCAAACACCTGATTCTCGACAACGACGGCGAAAACGGGATTACAGCAACCCCATGCGCGGATGCACTGGTTGTCGTCAACGGCGATTCCCACCGCAAAAAATTCCGGTTGAACCATGGCGACCTGTTGGAACTGGGCGCCGCCAGGTTTCATTTCTGGCTCGCGCCGCTTGGCCAAGCCGATCGCCGCCTGTTTGAAAGCTCGATTTGGGCGGCCCTGTTCCTGTTGGCCCTTGGCCAGGCAGGAGTGATTGTCTGGCTTTTGAACTCGAGTTGACAAATGCCCAACCCATTGGCTCCCAATGAGTTGTGGTATCTTTTGTAAGGTCTGAATTGCGGCGTTTCTTTGAAAAACAAACTGCCAATTGACAGGGCAAACGATTTGTGAGACAATTCAGGGCTGTCCTGCGTTTGTCGCAGGACTTCTTCTTGGGTCATAAGGTGAGGTGTACCTTCACCCGATCGAAATAAACGGAATGGCAAAAGCAAAAACCAAAAAAACCGCAGCAAAAAAAACCGCAGCAAAAAAGGCACCGGCCAAAAAGGCCAAGAAACCCGCGCAATCCAAGGCGACTGGCGCGAAGAAAAAAACA
>CAUZVJ010000156.1:0-6109 GCA_963583225.1 Verrucomicrobiia bacterium | reverse complement strand
GCCGACGAGTGTGGGCTACGGGGCGAGTTTCGGCGGCGTGGCGGCGCTGCTCGGCATGCTCAACAGTTGCGGCAGCGGCGTGACCGTCGTGAACATCGACAACGGCTTCGGCGCCGGCTTCGGCGCCAGCCAAATCAACGCTCTCGCCGCCGACTGAACTGCCGCCGCCGCTTTTGCCTCCGCTGGGCCAATTTTTTTTGGGCTTTGACTTGGTTTTGGTTTTTCTCCATTTTGCGCGCCGCACGACTTGGCCGCGCTTGGCCAAGCGCGATTTGAAACCGCAGCCAGCCGATAAACATTTTGGGGAAATCACTTGTAATAGCAGAGAAACCGTCGGTCGCAACCGATATCGCCCGTGTGCTCAAGGCGCCGCGTGACAAGTCGAATGACTTTTTCGAGAACGACGACTACGTGATTTCCTCGGCCGTCGGCCATTTGCTGACGATCATCGTGCCGCCCGATCAGGACATCAAGCGCGGCAAGTGGACCTTCGACAAGCTGCCGCACATCCCCACGTATTTCGATCTCGAGCCGATCGCCAAGAGCGAGTCGCGGCTGCGGGTATTGCTGCGGCTGATCAAGCGTGACGACGTCGATTGCCTCGTGAACGCCTGCGACGCCGGGCGCGAGGGCGAGCTGATTTTTCGCTACATCCTCCAGTACGCAACGACGAAGCACCCGAGAAAAACGGCGGGCAAATCTGTCTCGCGGCTTTGGCTGCAGTCGATGACGCCGGACGCGATTCGCACCGGCTTCGCCAAGCTGCGCAGCGACGACGAGATGCAGCCGCTGGCCAACGCCGCGAGTTGCCGGAGCGAGGCCGACTGGCTCGTGGGCATCAACGGCACGCGGGCGATGACGGCGTTCAACTCGAAAAGCGGCGGGTTTTATTTGACGCCGGTCGGCCGGGTGCAGACGCCAACGCTGGCCGTGGTGGTCGAGCGCGAAAAAGAGATCCGCGCATTCGTGCCGTGCGACTACTGGGAAGTGCACGCCATGTTCCAAGCCGCCGCCGGCGAGTACACCGGCCGGTGGATCGACGAGAGTTTCAAAAAAGATCCCGACGACACCCACAAACGGGCGGAGCGAATTTGGGAACAAGCCAAGGCGGACGGCATCCAAGCCAGGTGCGACGGCCAAGCGGGCGAAGTGAGCGAGCAGAGCAAACCGACCAAGCAGGCGGCGGCGTTGTTGTTCGACCTCACAACACTGCAGCGCGATGCCAACGCGAAGTTCGGATTTTCAGCGCGCAACACGCTGGGCATCGCGCAGGCGTTGTACGAGCGGCACAAAGTGCTGACCTATCCGCGAACCGACTCGCGCTGTCTGCCGGAGGACTACGTCGGCACGGTGAAGCAAACGCTCGAGTCGCTTGGCCAAGCGCGTTACGGCAAAATCGCCAGTGACGTGCTCAAGAACGACTGGGTGCACGGCGGCAACAAAAAAGTGTTTAACAACGCCAAGATTTCGGATCACTTTGCCATCATCCCCACGCTCAAGCCGGCGCCCGGCACACTCAAGGAGCAGGAGCAAAAAATCTACGACCTCGTGGCCAAGCGGTTCATCGCCGTATTTTATCCGTCAGCGGAATTTCTGGTCACGACCCGCATCACCCGCGTGGAGGGCGAGCCGTTCAAAACCGAGGGCAAAGTACTCGTAAAGCCTGGCTGGCTAACAGTTTACGGGCGCGACCAAGCTCTGGAGGGTGCCGGGCATTTGACGCCGGTGGCGACCGGCGAGTCGGTGAAAACGAGCGAAGTGAACGTCGAAGCCAAGGCGACGCGGCCACCGGCGCGCTACTCGGAAGCCACGCTACTCGGCGCGATGGAGCACGCCGGCAAGCGCGTGGACGACGAGGAACTGCGCGAGGCGATGCGCGACAAGGGACTCGGCACGCCGGCGACGCGGGCCTCGATCATCGAGGAGTTGATCCGCCACAAGTACATGGTGCGCGAGTTGCGCGAACTCATCCCGACCGCGCAGGCGTTCTCGCTGATCACGCTGCTCACGGCGCTCAAGGTGGACGCCCTCTCGAAGCCGGAGCTGACCGGCGAGTGGGAATTTAAGCTCAAGGAAATCGAGCGGCGAAACTTCGACCGCGAGTCGTTCATGAATGAGATTCGCTCGATGACCGAAAAGCTCGTCAACACTGCCAAGGCGTTCGACGGTGACACGGTGCCGGGCGACTACGGTAAGTTGAAAACACCCTGCCCCAAGTGCGGTGGCATGGTCCGCGAGACGTACAAGCGGTTCCACTGCGAGGCCGACGGGTGCGAATTCAGTTTTTGGAAGACGATGGGCGGGCGGCAGTTCGAGCTGCCCGAGGCGGACGAGTTGGTGGCCAACGGCCGCATCGGGCCGCTGGACGGTTTCCGCAGCAAGATGGGCCGTGCCTTCTCGGCGGAGTTGAAGCTGACCGACGAACACAAGGTCGAGTTCGACTTCGGCAACGACGAGGAGGACGAGGAGGAAGTTGACTTCAGCGGACAGGAATCGATCGGTACCTGCCCCAAGTGCAAAGCCCCGGTGTACGAGCACGGCCGTGCCTATGTCTGTGAGAAGAACACCGGCAAAGTGCGGGAGTGCAACTTCCGAACCGGCAAGACGATTCTCAAGCGCGACATCGAAAAGGAACAAGTCGTCAAGCTGCTCAAGGATGGCAAGACGGACTTGATCCCCAACTTCATTTCCAAACGAGGTCGGCCGTTCAAGGCGTACCTCGTGCTCAAGCCGGATGGCGACGTCGGCTTCGAGTTTGAGCCAAGGGCCAAGCCCGCTGCCAAGGGTGGTAAATAGCCCCGCTTCAAGCGCGAGAGCGGCGGCCTGATTATTGCTTTTATAGTTTTGTTTGCGGGTTGCCACAACGGAATCGGTTGTGGTATGTTCCCCTGTTCGAAGGGAATGGCTGACAATAAACCGCCAAAAATAAGGGAGAAAAAGCCCAAGACCGACAGCGAGGATCGTTTCCCGAATCCGCGCTCCTGGATGCTTTGGGCGCTGGGCATCTTCATGGTCGTGATGCTGTTTCAGGTCGGCAAAACGGCCAACAACACCCCCGCTGAAAAGGTCGATTACGCCACGCTGCAGGGCTGGATCACCAGCGGCCAGACGGTCAAGGGCTACATCGAATATCCGCCGCCCAACTCCTCCGCGCTCTGCACCATCACCGGATTTCGGATGGACAACGGCAAAAAAATCCCGTTTTCGTTCGAGGACAAGCTGATCGAGGGCCGGGAGAAGTTCCTGATCGAGAACGCCGGGTTCCAGCCCCGCGAAAAGAACACCCTGCTCGCGGCGTTCCTCGTGAACCTGCTTCCGATCCTGCTGATCTTTCTGCTCATCTGGTTTGTGCTCATCCGCCAGATCCGCAACGCCGGCCGCGGCGCGATGAACTTCGGCAAGAGCAAGGCCCGGATGCTCAACAAGGAGAAAAACAAAACCACCTTCAAGGACGTGGCCGGTGTCGATGAAGCCTGCGAGGAGGTTTCCGAACTGGTGGATTTCCTCAAGGATCCAAAAAAATTCCAGAGGCTTGGCGGCAGAATCCCCAAGGGTGTCCTGATGGTCGGCCCGCCGGGCACCGGCAAGACGCTCTTGGCCAAGGCCATCGCCGGCGAGGCCGAGGCCGCCTTCTTCAGCATCAGCGGCTCGGACTTTGTGGAGATGTTCGTCGGCGTCGGCGCGAGCCGTGTGCGCGACATGTTCGAGCAGGCCCGCAAGAGCACGCCGTGCCTGGTGTTCATCGACGAGATCGACGCCGTGGGACGCTCGCGCGGCCACGGGCTGGGCGGCGGCAACGATGAACGCGAGCAGACCCTCAACGCGTTGCTTGTCGAGATGGACGGCTTCGACACGCAGGAAGGCATTATCATCATCGCCGCCACCAACCGGCCGGACGTGCTCGACCCCGCGCTGCTGCGCCCGGGCCGATTCGACCGGCAGCTCACGGTGAACCTGCCCGACGTGCGCGGCCGCGAGGAGATCCTCAAGGTGCACGCCAAGAAAGTGAAATTGGCCAAGGCGGTCGATCTCAGCATCATCGCCCGGGGCACACCCGGTTTTTCCGGGGCGGAACTGGCCAACCTGCTTAACGAGGCCGCGCTGCTGGCGGCGCGCACCGACAAGAAGGCCATCAACATGCCGGAGCTCGAGGAGGCCCGCGACAAAGTGCGCTGGGGCCGCGAGCGCCGCAGCATGGCGATGACCGACGAGGACAAGAAAATCACCGCTTGGCACGAGGCCGGCCACGCGCTGGTCAATGTCCTGCTCAAGAGGTGCCATCCCCTGCACAAGGTGACCATCATCCCGCGCGGCCAGGCGCTGGGTGCCACGATGTCTCTGCCCAAGGACGATGTGCTCAATCGCCAAAGCAAGGAGATGCGCGAAACCATCGCCATGACCATGGCCGGCCGGATCGCCGAGGAGATCGTGACCGGCGACGTCTCCACCGGCGCGTCCAGCGACATCAAGCAAGCCACCAACATGGCCCATGCCATGGTCACCCAGTGGGGCATGAGTGACAAACTCGGCATGGTGCTATACGGCGACAGCAACGAGTACGTGTTCCTCGGCAAGGAGATTTCACAGAGCAAAACTTACAGCGAGCAAACCGCCCAGCAGATTGACGCCGAGGTTCGGCGGTTGATCGACGAGGGGTATCAGTTGGCAAAGAAGCTCATCGAGAAAAACCGCAACAAGCTCGACCTCATCGCCAGCGCCCTGCTCGAGTACGAGACGCTCGACGGCAAACAGGTCGGGGACATCGTGCGCACCGGCAAATTTACCCCCACCGAGCGGCCGCCCGACGTCGATCCCCCCTCGGGAGCCGATGCTGCCACCCCCACGTCGGACGTGCCGAAGAGCGATAAACCCAAGCTCGACGGCGGCTTGGGCGACCCCGCTCCCGCGACTGCCTGACATTTTGGGCGGGAATACGTGTCGGTTTTCCAGAAACCCGTTGACTTGGAGCAACTTGGGAAGCTACCTTGCCCGCCCCGGACTGAGTACATGCCCAAGCTGATCGTTTTAACCGAAGGAATCGAGCCGACCTCGTTTGAATTAACGAAGGAGGCCACTACCGTCGGTCGCATCGACGAGAACGACATCACCCTCCCGCATCAGTCCGTCTCCGGGAGCCACGCCGAGTTGGTGCTGCGAGGCGAGGACGTGCACGTCCGCGACCTGGGCTCCACCAACGGCACTTACATCAATGGCAACAAGGTCGCCGAGTCGCCGCTGCAACCCGGCGAGGTGATCACCTTCGGCGAAGTGGATCTGAAAATCGACGGCCCCCGCAAGGCCCAGTCCCACGACAAGCACCTCGAACAGGGCGTTCGGCTTGGAAACCTCGACTCCGCCCCCAAGGGGCCGGCCAAGGGGTTCAGCAAGAAATCGGACAAGTCCGGGAAGTACTTCGTCATTTTCGGCGTGGTCGTGGTCGTCGTGGTGGTCGCCGCAGTGGCCATGGTCTGGATGAATTTCAGGGGCGGCAACTGACGCCGCTTGGCCAAGCGCATCTTCCCTCTCAACCCTCCTTCAGCCAACGCGCCGCCTTGGCCGCCGCGTACGTCACGATGATGTCCGCACCCGCCCGACGCATCGCCAGCAGCGACTCCATCGTCACCGCCCGCTCGTCCACCCAGCCGCGCTTGGTCGCTGCCTGCACCATCGAGTACTCACCGCTCACCGCGTACGCCGCCGTCGGGTAGCCGAACTCCGCCTTCACCCGGTACAACACATCGAGGTAAGCCAAGGCCGGCTTCACCATAACGATGTCCGCCCCCTCGCGCAGGTCGAGCGCCACTTCGCGCAACGCCTCCTCTGCGTTGGCCGCGTCCATTTGGTAGCTGCGCCTATCACCTAACTTTGGCACCGACTCCGCCGCGTCGCGAAACGGCCCGTAATACGCCGAGGCAAACTTGGCCGCGTAAGACATGATCGGCGTGTCGCCGAAACCGCCCGAGTCGAGCGCCGCGCGAATCGCCGCCACGCGACCGTCCATCATGTCGCTCGGCGCGACGACATCCGCTCCGGCCTCGGCGTGGCTCACCGCCGTCCGGGCCAGGAGCTTGAGCGACGGGTCGTTGTCGATGAGCGCCTGCCCGCCGCG
>CAUZVJ010000155.1:0-6152 GCA_963583225.1 Verrucomicrobiia bacterium | reverse complement strand
CCTGACGCCGGGGCTGGGCGCGAGCACGTTTTCGGAGGGCACGGCGGACTTCACTATTACCGACAGCGTCGTTGGCACTCGGAACCTCGAGCTCAAGTCGGCATTGGTTCGGCTGCAGTACAAAGGGAAGGTGGATTTCGAGGGGCGAATCAGCAAAGCCAGCGTGGTGGCGGAGGCGCTGCGCGACACATGGGTGATCGGGCCGGTGCTGGGGCCGTTGTTCAACCTCGCGCTGTCGCCGATCGAGCGGATGCTGAAGTTCGAGGTGAGCGGCACACTCAGTAAGCCGAAGCTGGAACTGAAACACATTCCCAAGGTGCTGCTGGTGCCGTTTCAGTTGCCGTTCAATGTCATTGACGAGCTGATCCCGGGCGGGGAGCCTGCCCCGGTGCCGCCCGGCAGGCGTGGCCCGTAAGTTGCTCCGGCTTGGCTCGGCGGACGGATCAGGTTACTGTCTGGCAAAGCGAACACGGAATCTCAAGTCATGCCCACCTATACCGCGACTCAACTTCAGGAATCCTTTCCACGGTGCCCCCACTGCGCCTGCACCGACTTGGCGGACTTGGTTCGGGAGGAGATTCTGTCGTTTGAACTGTTCAATGAACTGGACGACTTGAAACTGCAGGAGGTGCTGGTGGAGTTGATGCGCGACGGTGCGCCGGGGCTGTTTCTGCAGCAGGCACCGTTGTCTGTCCGCGAGCACGTTCGCGAAAACCTCTCGAGCTACAACCGCGACCGGCTCAATGACGATCTCAGGGTGACGGCGACGGATGCGGAGCGGCGGGAGGCGATCGACCGGACCGCCTGTCCGGCGTGGGTCATGCAGCTTCGCGGTGACGTGAAATTGAAACTGCCGGAGCCGCACTCGTCCGGTGCCGGGAGGTGTCCGGTCTGCAAACGAGCCACCATTGCGCTGGAGAATCTTCGCGGCCTGGCCAACTGCCCCGAGTGCCACTCGGCCGGCCTCTTCGACACTCTTGTGCAGGGTATCGAGCGGCTGGCGTTCATCTCGCCGATGCCGCCGGGGATGGTATCGGAGTTCACCCGCCGCTACCTCAACCACATTCACGTCCGGTCGCTGGCGGTATTGTCCAAGCCGGCCAGTGCGGAGGAATTGCAGGAGACCTTGGCCAAGTTTCCCCGTGGGTTGCGGATGGACGTGCAGGACAGGATGGCGGCGATCGGGCCGCCGAGCGCGGCGCAAACTTTGGCCGCCACGCATCACATTCTGGCGGCGGTGTTCACCCAATGCTTTGACCCCGACCTCGAGGACGTTGGCTTCTCTCTCCCGGCGTATGCCGCGCCAACCTGTGACCGCTGCGGCGGCCATGCGGTTGTGTGACAAAAGGCCTACACATTTCCCGCCGCCTGGCGTAGCTTGCGGCCTGTTCACTTTTTGTAACTATGAAAAAACTCACACTGACATTGCTGGCCCTTGGCTTGGCCGCCGCGCCGTTTGGCCAAGCCGCATGGGAGAGCGGGAAAAAGCGACTCAAGTCGCTGACCGACGATACAAAGGCCAAGATCCGGGCAGCGCTGCCGGCCAAGGCCACGGCCAAGCCGAAAAAAGCGCGACGCATCCTCGTGTTTTACCGCTGCGAGACCTTTGTGCACACCTCGATTACTGCGGGGAACTTTGCCATCCGCGAGCTGGGCAAAAAAACCGGCGCGTTCACCGCCGACCTGGCCGACGAGTACGCGGTGTTCAGCAAGGCCAACCTCAAAAAGTACGACGCGATCCTGTTCAACAACACCACGAGCCTCGCACTAGAGAATGAAGACCAGCGCAACGCGATTCTCGACTTCATGAGCCGGGGGAAAGGCGTCGCCGGCATCCACGGGGCGGGAGATAATTTTTACAAATGGAAAGCCGGCGCGCGAATGATCGGCGGCCAGTTCAACGGTCACCCGTGGGGCGGCGGCGGCACGTGGGCGTTCAAACTCGACGACCCGAAGCACATCCTCAACCAAGCGTTCAAGGGCAAGGGCTTTTGGCACAAGGATGAGATTTACCAGTACAAGCCGGAGACGTACGTCGGCCCCGACAAGCTGCGCGTGCTGGTGAGCCTCGACTTGAGCAAGCCGCAGACGATGAAGCCGCTCGACCGCAATGCCGGGTTGAAAAAACAATACACCGAGGGCGGGCGCACCGTGCCGGTGTCGTGGATTCGCACGTTCGAGGGCGGCCGCGTTTTTTACACGAACCTCGGCCACAACGCCTCCACCTACTGGAACCCAACCGTGTTGCAGCATTACTTGGACGGACTGCAGTACGCCTTGGGCGACTTGAAAGCAGACGCCACGCCTTCGGCGAAAATCACCCGCGAAGAAGTGCTCGCCCCGCCCGCGCCGTAGCCGACTTGGCCAAGCGCTTTAAGGCCGCGCCCACTCGGGGGGGAAGGCGGAAAACTCCGCAACAATCCGGTGCGCCTCCTCGATGATGATGTTCTGTCGGGGCAACCGGCCAAGGCCCAGCATGTGCGTAATCTCCGGGTTGCCGGTGCCGTAGCTTGTCACCGTGCGAATCTGGTTGGCCAAGGCGCGGTTCCGCATTTCAACGGCGTGGGACACCTCCGATCTCTGCGGCTGGATGGGTTCGATTTCGTTGGCCATGGCTCGGGTTATTTTCTGGCGACGACTCGCGGGTCGGCCGGTGGCACGGGTCGATCCAGTGCCCAGAGGACGCCGTTGAGCAGCAGTCGCTGAAACGCCGGCATCGCAAAGTCGCCGGTGCCGCCAAGCGACGTGTAAAAGACACGGCTGCCGTTGGCTTCATTCGTCCACGCGACCGGCTCGCTGATGTCGTCCCGGCCGGCAAGTTTGCCGGTCATCAGCACCGTGACCGTGGAGGCGACCGGCTTGTTTTTGTATAGCTGTGTTTTCGCCTCGAACGCGTCGTGCGGCACGCCGGTGAGGATCGGGTGCGCGGTGCCGGCGGTCGTGGCCCGGATGACAGTGGGCGCTTTCGGCGGTTTGTTGCCGTAGTGGTTGCGGTAATCGACGCCGAGGATATCGTCGTCGAACTTGGCCCAGCGCGCGTGGTGTCCGTCGGGCGGTTCGCGGTCGAACGCGTGGCTGGCGGTGCGGATGCCGACGAGCGGCTTGCCCTTGGCCAAGTGCGCGCGGACGAGGTCGAGCTGCGCCTTGGGCGGTGTGCGTCGGCGGACGCTCAGGAAGAGAAGGTCGGCCTCTTTCAGTGCCCCGAGACCGGCGAAGTTGTTTGGGTCGTTTTCGTTCACGTGCACGAACGTGCAGCGGATGCCCCGGTACTCGAGCTGTTTTTTCGCGAACACCGGCAGCGTGGCGGCGGTGTTGTATTCCTGCTCGCCGATCATGAACACGACGTGCGGCGGCGTGTCGCCTTTGAAGCGGAACGGCTCGCCGCCGAGCAATTGGTCGCTGGTAGTCGTCGCGCAAACCCGGTGCTCGATGTGCTCGACGACCAGCGACGTGCCGCGAAAGTGATTCACGTACGGCCAGCTTGCCGGGTTGTACATCGAGTCGGTGAGGTCGCGGACGAGCAAAACATTTTTGCCGTTGCGCGCCATGTTGCGTAGGCCAAACGGCCGGCCGAGCACGCACATGTTTGTGTGCACGCCGACGAGCAGCACGTTGCGGATGCCGCGCGCCTCAAGCAGGTTCCAAATCTCGATGCCGTTGTCGCTAATCGCGTCGCGCCCGGAGTCGATGTCGATCAGGTTCACCTGCCGTTTCCACGGGCTGCGCGGGTTGCGGCCGAGCTTGGCCAAGCGCTTGGCCCAGGCGGCGTGCTCGGCTGCGTCGTCGTCCTCGCCGCCGTCGGAGTGGTCGATCGGGTAGCCTTGATTTTCCTCCACCTTGTCGATCCAGTAACACCAACTCTCGATGGCCTTGGGCTGCACGGCGGCGGCGGGAGCGTCCTGGGCGCGTTTGCGGGCGGGATGGTTTTTGTAAAAATCCATGCACGACGACGGCGCGTGAATGATGAACGCGCCTCTGGCCCGGGCGGTGTTGAGCAATTGGTTCATGCGCGGCGCCATTTCGCCGACACGGCCGACGGCGTTTTTACAGTGATGCAGATCCCACATGTCGCAGACGATCACTGCGGTGGCCTTGGCGTCCCAAAGCACGTTTTGTTGCCGCACGGCCCAGTCGCCGTTGGCATCGCGGGTGCGGCTGCGGGTGTCGAGGGTGAACGTCTCGGCGTTGGCCAAGGCGAGCGAAAACAGGACGGGAAAAATGGCGGCGCGTTTCATGTGAGCGATGCGTGTCTTCGGCGGTGTTGCTATCAGCTTGGCCAAGCGTTGTCAACCAAAACACGGCGTGACACAAACAAGGCTTCGCAAAGGTTGCCCGGCGGTTTAGCTTGGCCAAGCGAAGCGGATCATGAGTGAGACAACGGCCCAACCGAGTACGACCCCCGACGGGAAACGTGCGTTGCGCGTGCTGGTGGTGGAGGACTCGGAGTTCGACGCGCGCATGCTGATCGGCCTGCTGCGGGCTGGGGGGTTCGAGCCGGAGTTCGAGCGGGTGGAAACGGAGGGCGGGATGCGGGCCGCCCTTGGCCAGGCGCAATGGGAGGTGATACTCGCCGACTACAATTTGCCCGACTTCAGCGCGCCAAGGGCGCTCGAGGTGTTGCAGGAATCGCAACTCGACATCCCGTTCATCATCGTCTCCGGCGGCATCGGCGAGGACACCGCCGTGGCTGCGATGAAGTCCGGCGCGCACGATTACCTGATGAAGGGCAATCTGGCGCGGCTGGTTCCGGCGGTGGAGCGGGAATTGCGCGAGGCAGCGGTGCGGGCCTCACGGCGGCAGACGGTCAAGGATTTGCGGGCGAGCGAGCTGCGGCATCGTTCGCTCATTGAGAACACGTCGGACATCATCGCAGTGCTGGACTGCAAGGGGATCATTCAGTTCGTCAGCCCGGCTTGCGAGCGGGTGCTGGGCACGAGTGCCGAGGCGTTGATCGACACGGATTGGTTTGCGCTGGCGCATGGGGGGGAGCGGGATCGGTTGCGGGCGGAGTTCGAGCAGGCGCTTGGCCAAGCCGGAAAACAGATTGCCATCGAGGGAAGGTTCATCGCTGCGGACGGTAGCGAGCGGGTGATGGAACTCACGGTGAGCAACCTGCTTGACGACGAGGCGATTGGCGGGGTGGTGATCAACGCACGCGACATCACAGAGCGTTTGAAAGCACAGGCGGCGATGCACGAGTCCGAGGAGCAGTTCCGGGTGGCCAGTGAAATCCAGCAACATTTGTTTCCGCGCAAGGCGCCGGAGTTGGACGGGTTTGACATTGCCGGTGCATCCAAGCCCGCCGCAGCGACGGGTGGGGATTACTTCGACTACCTCACCACGTCGGACAATCAACTGGCGTTGGCCATCGGTGACGTGAGCGGGCATGGGATCGGCCCGGCCATGCTCATGGCAGAGACCCGTGCCTACCTGCGCCTTCTTGCCCGGAACCGCAACGACCTTTCGCTGATCCTGACCCGCGCCAACACGATGATGGGGGAGGACGTTGGCAAGGAGCGGTTTGTCACGATGCTGCTGGCCAAGCTCGATCCTGAGAAACGAACATTGGTTCATGCCAGCGCAGGCCACTCGCCCGCGTTTGTCCTCGGCCCTGACGGCGAAGTGAAGAGCGAACTCAGGAGAACCGGGATGCCGTTGGGAGTCATGCCCGACGCGGAGTACACAGTGTCCAGGCAGATGCGCTTGGCCAAGGGGGATGTGCTGGTGCTGTTGACCGATGGTCTCGAGGAAACCACCAACCCGAAAGGGGAGTTGTTTGGAACCGTCCGCATCCTGAAGGTGGTACACAAAAGCCGGCAGTTGAAGGCGGCAAAAATCGTCAAGTCGGTTTTTGAAGCGCTGGAGAACTTTTCAGGGAACGCAGAACAGATGGATGACCTGACAATGATCGTAGCCAAGGCGGAATAATTTTTTGAAAATTGGCTTGCCAAACTCCGGCCTCTCCGATACACCTTCCGAGACTTGAGGGCGAACAACCAGCCTAGTATCCTGATGGGGACGGGTACGATGCGGTTCATGATCGCGTGTTTAACCGCATTGTTTTGCCTGTTGGCCGGCTTGCCGGCGCTTGAAGCCAAGGAGGCTCAAACCATCAAAATAAGCCGTATTTCCGCCAAGAAATACGGTGACAA
>CAUZVJ010000154.1:0-6277 GCA_963583225.1 Verrucomicrobiia bacterium | reverse complement strand
CGAAGTGCAACTGCTAGAAAAGCTTTAAGTTGCTTGTTATCAGAAGAAAAGATGGAGCCAGTGGTCGGGATTGAACCGACGACCTGCTGTTTACGAAACAGCTGCTCTACCACTGAGCTACACTGGCGAAACTGTCCGTCACGCATTGTTATTCGTGTAGAATAAGCGACTCTTTGCGGAAAGTTCAGGCTTTCAAAAAACTCACACGACAACCGTGAACGGCGGGAATTGTTGGCACACTTTTGGGTCACTGACAAGTTGAGCGTAATCCGGGAAGTTTTGGCCGCCGAGTTTGCTGTTTCCGCTGAAAATGGGAGATAAATGGGAAAGTCAGTGGTGCAATAATTGGGGGTTGTTTCGTTTGCCATTCGGCGGAAATCGGGTATCGTCCCGCCGAACAAAAGGATTGGTTTATGAGTTTATCGCGCACCATCCGGTTCCTGCCATGTGCAGCGATGCTTTTCGGAGCCGCCTGCGTCGTGTCGGTGTCGGCCTCGCAAATTGATGTGTTGCTCTCGGTGGATAACCGGGCGGGCGGCAACGAAGGGGTGGTTTATGGCCAAGCTTTGGATGACTTGGGGTTCCTTCGCAAAGCCACCGTCGACATGGTGGGGCGCATTCCGACTTACGCGGACATTCAGCAGTTCCAACAATGGCCCCCGGCCAAGCGGAGGAGCATGCTTGTTGATCGGTTGATGGATGACAAAGGTTACGCAGACCGCTGGACGGTTTTCTTTGCGGACATGCTGCGAATCCGGAGCCGGGCGGAAGGGGGGAACCGCCTGCTTGCCCACGTGCACAAGTCGATTGAGTCTGGCAAACCCTGGGACACCATGGCCAAGGAGTTAATCGCCGCCAGCGGCTCGGCGAGTAAAACGCCTTCGGTTGGTTTTCTTTTGGCAGATGATTCCGAGCCGATGACGATGGCTGGCGCCACGGCGCAGATTTTCATGGGGGTGCGCCTGGCCTGCGCGCAGTGCCACAACCATCCGTTCGACAAATGGCGTCAAAAACAATTTTACGAGTTGGCCGGTTTCTTCGGTAAAACCAAACAGGTCGAAAGCCGGTTAAGCAAAAAAACCTACGTCACCGAAGGCGACGACATGAAGGTGCTTTGGCCGCCGGAACGGCGCAAGCCCAAGGCGCGATTCGCGGTTGAGCCCAAGTTCCCCATCCCGCTGGAAGAATACGCCGTCAAGCCTGACTACATCAAACGACTCGAGGCTTTGCGCGTCGGTGAACTCAGCGCGCTCAAAAAACACAAGGAATCCGAGGCGATTGATGCGTTGATTGACTCGGCGGGCGGGCAGGACGCGCTTGGCGCCAAGGTCGAACCGGCCAACCTCGCCGTGACCAGGGAAGCCAAGGACGACATCCGCAAGCTCGACGTGCAGGGTGATCTTTATCGCCGCAGTGCGCTGCGAAAGGAGTTGGGCGACCTCATCACCAGTCCCAAAAACCGTTACTTTGTCCGGAACATCATCAATCGTGTCTGGGCAGAGATGGTCGGCCGCGGCTTTTACATGCCGATTGATGACTATCAGGGCGAGGTCACGCACCCAAAAACCGTCAAGTATCTTTGTGATGAATTCATCGCCAACGGCTACGATTTGCGGTCCCTCTTCCGCACAATCCTGGAATCTGAAGCGTACACACGAGAGGCACTGGGCGCAGAGATCGAACCGGATGCACGCGAGGGTTCACAGGCAGCGTTTGCCTCGGGTATCACGCGGAGAATGGTGAGCGAGGTGTTGTATGACAGCATTGTGATCGCCGGCCACCTGCAGGATTACAAATGGCCCAAGGGCGCCAACGTGCGGCAGTTTGAACGCCGCGTGCGCGTGCCGCTCGACCCCGATCCCGCAGAGGAAGCAGGGGCAGAAACGGGGGCGGCCACAGCCCAAACCGAGATGAAAATGCCCGCCAAGCCCAAGCCAAGCCCTTACAACCTCGAGCAGGTCATTTCGCTGAATTTTGAGGAGTTGGTGAAGTCCGACTTGAAAAAAGACCTTGGCCGGATGAAAGCCATGTCGGATCAGGAACTCGAAGCCAAGCGGATGGCCGAGACGGCGAAAAAGAAGAAATCCCTCCGCCGCCGATACACCTACAAGACCGTGACGGAGGAGATCGACGACAATCCGCGCTTCTCCAGCTCGATGCGAATGTCCACCCCGGCCGCGCCGTCGCATTTCCTGCGCGTGTTTGGCCAGCCGTCCCGCGATGGGCTGGGAGAGTTCCGCGAGCACACGCCGTCCATGCGCCAGGCGCTGATGATGCTCAACGGCAAGGCCACCCATGAGGCTTCCCGTGTCGGGCCGTTCGAGCCGATCCACTCGCTGCTGACTGGCAAAAGGAAGAACTTGGCCAAGGCGGTGGAATTGGCCTATCTCGAGATACTCACCCGCAGGCCAAGCGCCGGGGAACAGTCCGAAGCCTTGGCTGTGCTTGGCCAAGTGCCGATGCAAGGGATGGCCGACCTGCGCTGGGCGCTGCTCAACAGCCACGAATTCCGCTACCTGCCGTAAATTGGACAAACGATCATGAAAGATACTGGATGCCTTGACTACCATTTGACACGCCGTCGCATGTTGCAGGCGACCGGGGCGACGATTTTGGGGATGCCGGTGGCGCGTCTCCTCGCCGCACACAACAAGGCAGCCGCCGCCAAGGCCGGGCATGTGATTCTATTTTGGAATAGCGGCGGCATGAGCCACATCGACACATGGGATCCCAAGCCGGGCCGCCCCGTGCAGGGCGAGTTTTCCGCCATCAACACCTCGGCGGATGGCATCCAGATCAGCAGCATCTTTCCGAACCTGGCCAGGCAGATGCATCACTGTGCGCTGGTTCGATCCATCGCCGGGACGAACGGCGCGCACGGACGCGCGACGTACGAGCTGCAGACCAGTTACAACATGGATCCGTCGCTGATCCATCCCGGCTTGGGCTCAATTGTCGTTCATGAAAAGGATCGGCTCGGCGATCTGCCGTCGTTCATCTCCATCAACGGCCAAGCCGCAAAATCCGGCTATCTCGGCCAGCGCTGCGCCGCGTACTACGTGGGCGAGCCGGGCGAGAAGGATCCGTACCTCGCCTTCCCGGCCGGCATCAACCAGTTGCGCGGCAACAAACGGCTGGATCTGCTGGCCCGCATGAATGCCCGCGCAACCAGGAGGACCGGTGAGGTGAATTTCAAGGCCACCGAGACGGCGATCAAGGAGGCAGTCGCGCTGATGAAGAGCCCGACGCTGAAGGTGTTCGATCTGGACAAGGAAAACCCGGACACGCTGGCGCGCTACGGCGACACCGACTTTGGGCGGGGCGCGTTGCTCGCGCGCAAGCTGGTCGAGACCGGTGTGCGCTTTGTGCAGGTGAATCGCGGCGGATTCGACACGCACTCCAACAACTTCCCGGCGATGGAAAATCACGGGCTCGAGATGGACCCGGCACTGGCGGCGTTGATCGAGGACCTGGCCGCAAGTGGCAAGCTCGACTCGACTCTCGTGCTGGTGCTCAGCGAGTTTGGCCGCACGCCGCGCATCAACAACAATGCCGGCCGCGACCACCACGCGAGTTGCTTCAGTTGCCTGATTGCCGGCGGCGGAGTCCGGGGCGGCCAGGTCGTTGGGGCTTCCGACAAGGATGCGATGGAGCCGGCCGAGCGCCCGGTCAAGCCAAGCGACCTGCACGCCACCGTGTGCCACGCGCTCGGCATCGATCACGAAAAGGAGGTTTACACCCCGCAGGATCGGCCAATGGTTTTGGTCCGCGAAGGAGCCGAGCCGGTGAAGGAATTGTTCGCTTGATGCCAGACTCAATGTCACGACAGCGCCGCCGTCCATGGCGGCGTTTTTGTGTCGAGCGGCTTCTGTTGCCCGGCCTTGGGTGCGCGTTGGCGGTTCAGTTCACGCTTGGCCAGGCGGAGGAGGATGCCAAGCCGGCCAAGCCGGGGTTGCCGCGCGGCTCCATCATCGAGGATCGTGCCGCACGCAAGTTGCTCGAGGCCGGTGATCTGCGGGTGGATGCCGGCGAAAACGACAAGGGCCTCGAGTTGTGGCGCTCGGTCATCGAGCGGTATCCGCGCAGCAAGTTCCGGTTCCTCGCCCACATGAAACTGGGCGAACACCACCTCACGGTGCTGGCGGACCATGCCAAGGCGCGCGCTCATTTCAAGGCCGTCTTTTCCGATGAAAACCCGGACGAGGACCAGCGGGCGCTGGCCCTGTTGAAAACCGGCGTGTGCCAGTACGAGGCCCGGCAGTACGGGCAATGCTTCAAGGTTTTCCGGCGGGTCATCGAGGATTACCCGGTGTCGCAGCACGTGAATCGCGCCTACTACTACATCGGCTTGGGCCATTTCAAACAGGGCCACTACGGGCGAGCCATCGATGCGCTCGAAAAAGTCGGCACGGTCACTTCGACCAACCGGCTTGGCCAAGCGAAACTCGAGATTGGCAAGCGGCTGTTCATCAAGGTCGAGGACGCCGATCTCGCGGTGCTCAAGAAGGACGAGACAGTCAGGGCATTCTGCAAAACCACCGGTGGCGATGAGGAGACTGTCGAGTGTCTTCCGCTTGGCCGGAATGTGCGAGTCGTGCTGGGCTCCATCACCACCCGGCTTGGCCGCCCGAGAGCGAACAACGGTGTGCTGGAGGTTTCCGGCCGGGATGAAATCAGCGTCCGCTACAGTGACGAACACACGGCCGGCGGCAAGCTGAACCAAGTGCGCATTCACAAGCTCACCGTCGCGGGCAATGCCGTGACGCGAATCATGGACGGCGCGTTCGTCGATCCCATGGACGGCGTGGTCGTTGGCAAGCAGGTGAACGTCGAGATTGTGGATGCGGACCGGGATCAGACGGACGACGCCGACTGGGTGGAGGCGCAAGTGAAGCTGTACCGGAAAAAGACAACCGCCGAAATTGAGGAGGAGGAAAATGAGCACGCCGCCGAGGAGGCGCTCAAGAAGGAAACCTCCGGGCTGGTTGTGCCGGAGGATGCCCCGAAGAAGGAACTGAGCGATGAGGAGAAATTCCAGATGCGCCACAACTTGATCGACCAGGCCAAGCTGGTGGTCACCGAGGTTCCGGTTGAGACAACCGAAATCGAACTTGGATCTGCGCCGTCCGTCAAACTGGAAGCCCCGGGGGATGAATTGTCGCCGGGAGACCTGACCGGAAACGAAAAACCGGACAGCGAGTTCGCCACGCTCGTCGAGGAGGAGGCCAGGGACGATTCAATCCACTCCGGGTTGTTCCACGGTTCGCTCGCGGTGCGACTGGCGCAGCAGATCGTGACCGGCGACTCGATTCTGCAGGCATTGCCGGGAGACGTCGTGCGGGTGGAATACATCGATCAGATCAACACGACACCAGCGCCCCGCCGGCTCACGGCGAGTGCGGCGTGCATCGAGGGCAGCCTGGGCGATGTGCGGGTGGCCAAGGCGCAGATATCCGATGAGGATCTCCGTTTGCGCACGAAGGTCAAAACCGCGCGTGCCCTGACAATGATCGGCAACCACTACAAGGAATTCGGCCTCGACAAACCTGCGCGCGTCAAATTCCGGGAAGCACTGGAGGTTGCCGAGGAGGCGACCGAGCGCGCCCGCGAACTCAAGAGCCTTGTGCTGGAACAGTGCTACGTGCAGCTTTGGGAAATCTATTTTGCCCTCGACAACCTCCGACTGGCCGTGGCGATGAGCCAGCGCTTGATGCGCGAGTTTCCGGAGAGCACCTTCATCGATGACGCGATGCTGAAACAGGCGCAGATTGCCCGCAAGAAGGGTGGCTTCGGGGATGCCATCGCGCTTTACGGGAGTTTGCTGAAGCTGAATGCGAGCAACCTCCGGGACGAGGCGCAGTTTGGCATTGCCGAGTGTTACGAAAAAATGGCGGAAGCCGGCACCGGCTCGCGGGCGCAGTCGTACTACGAGAAGGCGTTCGAGAATTACCAGAAAGTTTACGAGCAATTTCCGGAAAGCGGCCGGGTCGGTGATGCCGTTGCGAGGGCGGCGAACTACTTTTATCAGCGTCAGGATTACCAGCGAGCCATCGACGTGTTCGAGGGTGTCATTGCCAACCACCCGGACGCCAACTTCCTGGATGTCATCTATTTCAATTACGGCCGCTGCCTGTACCGTGTGGATCGAAAAAAAATGGCCCGCCAGCAGTTTGACCTGTTGGTCGCGGATTTTCCGGAGAGCAAACTCGCCGCGGAGGCCAAGCGCATCAGCGATGCCCTCGTGAAGGCCGGGTTTTAGGAAAGCAAAATGTTTGGG
>CAUZVJ010000153.1:0-6339 GCA_963583225.1 Verrucomicrobiia bacterium | reverse complement strand
CGTCGTGCGGTAGCCGGCGGCGAGCAGCGGGAAGTCGCGGAACGAAAAGTCGAGCGACTCGCGCCCGGGCAGTTGCAGGCGCAGCGCTTGGCCACGGTCAATCGCCTCGGCCAACCGAGATTCGTCCTCGTACTTCGTACTTCCTACTCGAACTGGCCGCGAGGTTTTTTCGAGGACGAGAGACGAGGTACGAGGACGAGTACGATCGGCGACCTCAACCTGACCCGAATTCCACTCATCGCGGCTCGTAAAACCCCCCACGGCCAATCCGACCGCCAACAGTGCAACCCCATATTTTTTTGTTTGTATCATTTTCGTCTGCGCTTGGCTTTGGGTTGCTTTTGCGTGTCTCTGCGCTTGGGGGAATGATCCGGTTTTTGGCCTCTTTGGGGCTTGCGTGAGCGGCTCGTGTTTTTCTTTTTGCCCTTGGACGGCTTGGTTTTGATGACGCGAAAGTCGGCCTGTTTTTTCTGCAAATCAATCGCTTCGATTTCTACTTTTAGTTGGTCGCCCGGGGCGATCTCGTTGCCGCGTTGCCGGCCAATCAGGCGGCCGCGCTCCGGCACAAACCGATAATGGTCGTCGCTCATGCTGAAGCGTTTGACCAGGCCTTTGAGGCCCAGTTCGGTGATGTCCACCATCGCACCAATGTGGCGCACGTCGGTGACCATTGCCGTGTACGTCTCCGGTTTTTTGCGGTCGAGTTGCCGCTGAAGATGTGTCAGCAGCTTGATGATTTTGCTGTCGATCTCGGCGTCGGCGGAGTTGCGCTCGGTGAGCGAAATGTGGTCGGCCGCCGTGGCGAGTGCGGTGTCGTCAAGCTTCGCGTGTTGATACACGATTCGGTGCACGATCAGATCGGCGTACCGGCGGATCGGCGAGGTGAAGTGTACGTAGTCGTCCTTGGCCAAGCCGTAATGGCCGATCGGCTCGGTCGAGTAACAGGCGCGTTTCATGCAGCGCAAATAGCCGATGCGAAAGACGTCTGCGAGCGGGTGACCCTTGAGGCCCGAGAGAAATTTCCCGGCCTGTTTTTGGTCGGTTAAGTTGCCGGCGCGCAGCCCCATCATCGCCGCCTGCGCCCGGAGGTTGTCGAGCTTCTCCGTGTCCGGTTCGTCATGGACGCGGTGGATCGCCTTGACGCGTCGCCGCTTGATTTCCTTCGCCACAGCCTCGTTGGCCAGCAGCATGAATTCCTCGATCAACTGGTGCGACACGTCGTTCTCCACCCGGCGCACTTCGCTCACGCGGCCCTTGGCGTCGAGCAGCACTTTGTGCTCCGGCACGTCGAGATCGAGCGCGCCGGCCCGGAAACGCAACTGCCGCAGTTTTTGCGCGAGCCGATGCGCGTCGTGCAACATGCGCTCAATGTCGCTGGCCGGTTTACGATCGAGAATGGCCATCGCTTCCTCGTACGAAAAACGATGCTTCGAGCAAATGACCGTCGAGTGAAACTTCGCCTGTTCGACCCGCCCTTTGTCGTTTATCACAAACTCCACGCTGCGCGCCAGACGGTCCACCCCCGGCTTGAGCGAGCACAGTTCGTTGCTCAACTCCTCCGGCAACATCGGGATGACGCGGTCAATGAGATACGTCGAGTTGCCGCGCCGCCGCGCCTCTTTGTCGAGCTCGCTCTTGGGCGTGACGTAGTACGACACGTCGGCGATGTGCACCCACAGCCGCCAGCGGTTCCCCTCGATGCGCTCTAACGAAATGGCGTCGTCGAAGTCCCGCGCATCGACCGGGTCGATCGTCACGACACAGTGCTTGCGGCAATCCTTGCGGCCTTTGCGGTCGGCCTCGGTCACTCGCGTGCCCAGTCGCCGGGCCTCGGCTTTGACCTTGCCCGGAAAGCGCGTCGGCAATTCGTACTGCCGGATCACCGACTCAACATCGACGCCCGGCGCGCTTGGGTTGCCGATCACTTCGACCAGTTTGCCTTCGGGCGCGTTGTGGCGCGATGGCCATTCGGTGATCTCGACGACCACTTTGTCGCCGCGCTTGGCCTTGGGCTTGGCGCCTTGGCCAAGCTTGGGCAAATAAATGTCGTGCGTGATTCGCGGGTCGCTCGGCACGATGTACCAAAGCTGCCGCGACTTCTCCAGCGTGCCGACCACCTGCGTGCGGGCGCGCTCGAGCACCTCGACCACCTTGCCGCTTGGCCCCGACGGCGCACGTCGGCCCCGACCGCGCTCGCGGGAAGTCGATGCCGTCGAATCCACGAGCACCAACACGCGGTCGTTGTGCATGGCGGTGCGGGCGGCGTTGGGCGGGATGTCGATCGACGGCTGCGTGGCGTCAGTCGTCACGACCCGTCCGCCGCCACGGCGGTTCATCAGGATTCGCCCGGCGATCAAGTCTTCGTTGGCCGGCAGCGCGAAACATTTGTCGGGCAGTTTGACCACTTGGCCCAAGCGCACGAGCCGGCGCAGTTCGCTCCGAACCTCGCTGGCCTGCGCTTGGCCAAGCTCAAGTTTTTTGGTGAGGTCATCCGCCCCGGACGGGACGTATTGTTCGCGCCCCAACAGACGCAGAAGTCGATTTTCAAGATTCATCAGGTGATGGGCGGCGAAAGAGCCGGCAAAACCTCCGGCGCGCCTTTAGCAATTTCATTGCCACCGACACGCTTGTATCCCGCAGCGTAAGCCCCCACAACGCAAACATTGAAAAAATCCCGCCGATGCGGTGGCAAGTAAAGGGGAGCATACGCGACTCTCGTGTGCGTTTCGAAGGCTTTCCGAATCGAGTCTCGGCGAGCCGCCAAGGCCAGCACGAGAGCCGCGCGCTCACTCCGCTATGCGTGAGGCTCACGCAATTCGTGTGAGACTCACGCTCTTAAGCCGTGTTTCGTGCGTCGAATTGAATCCTATTTCAACCCAGTAACGATGGCATTTTGTATGCTAATTTTTTTTCAGTTTGGCGTTGACAACGGTTCAATCGGACACGATGCTGCGCCTCCGTTTTACCCTAAAAGGTGAAGTGTTAACTGTTAACAAAATGTATTAAACCGAGAACCGCATCATGAAGCGTTATCAAAAAAACAAAGTCGGGGCCTTCACGCTCATTGAGCTGTTGGTCGTTATCGCAATCATTGCCATTCTGGCCGGCATGCTCCTGCCCGCATTGGCAAAGGCAAAAGCCAAGGCACAGCGCATCGCCTGCGTGAACAACCTCAAGCAGGTTGGCATCGCCACCCGCATCTACGCGACGGACAACCAGGATCGGTTCCCGTGGCAGGTGCCGGAGTTGGAAGGCGGTTCCGCCGAGTACTTGGCAACGAAGGGCGCCAAAAGCTTTTACAAGCACTGGCAGGCACTCTCCAACGAGTTGAGCAACCCGAAAGTGGTTCGCTGCCCGCGTGACGGCAGCCGCCGCCAAGCCAACAGCTTCGTCGAAGGCAAGCCCCGGGGTGCCGCCGGCAAAACCGTCACTCCGTTTGCCGACAAGGGCGGCAAGAACGGCAACCTGAGCATGAGCTACTTCATCGCCAAGGATGCTGACGAGGCCAAGCCGAACAACATCCTGTCCGGCGACCGCAACGTGTTGTATGGCAAATACAACAACGACGAAGACAAGAAGGGACAGCACGTGAAGATTGGCAGAAAATTCACCGCCAAGAAAAGGCCCAGTTGGACCGAGAGCCTTCACGAGGAACAGGGCGACATCCTGTTGTCTGACTCCTCCGTCCAGCAGGCCAGCGGCTCGAGACTCCAGCAGTACCTGATCGACTCGAGCTCCAAGGACAACGAGATTATGTTCCCGCGCGGGAAGTAATCCACCCACATTCTTTCAAAGACCCTCCCACCCGGGAGGGTCTTTTTTTTGTCTTTGGAGCGCGCCAAAAAATGCGGGAGGGGCAAGTTCCACCTTGCCCCATTTTGTTTTTGATTTGGGGCGAGGTGGAACTCGCCCCTCCCGTACGCCAATCATTCAACCATGGATCGACAGATAACCAATATCGAACACCGAACAAGGAATGTCGAAGGACGATGTTCCCAACTCCCTCTCCCAGCGGGAGAGGGCCGGGGAGAGGGAGAACGCATTACTTTTACAAAATAACATCCGAGGGTTTTCACCCTCATCCGGCCTTCGGCCACCTTCTCCGGAGAAGGAATACTACCGTTCCCTTCGCGTTGCTTCGCGTCCATTCGCGGTTAAAAAAACAAGCGCTTGGCCAAGCGCGAACAGCACTCGAATCTCCCCACATTTGTATTTGACTCCCGGGCCGGGCAGGACTAGTTTGCACCCGTACCGAGTCATTGAGCCAGCGTCCGACCGACCGGCTCCAAACAAACTTTACGAATTCATGAAAAAAACAACTGTTCGAAAGACACTGGGCACCAAGGTCGTCCTCGGCTTCACACTCATCGAGTTGCTGGTGGTCATCGCCATCATCGCCATCCTGGCCGGTCTGCTCCTGCCGGCCCTGGCCCGGGCCAAGGACAAGGCCCATAACTCCATCGACTGGAGCAACAACAAGCAGATCATGCTGGCGTTGAACATGTTCACCGGCGACCACGAGGAGTACCTGCCGCACCCCACCTGGGGCGGCAACGGAAGCGGCCCCACCGGCTGGGCCTACGCCGGAAGTGTACCTGAGCAAAACACAGGATACAAGGCGGGCGGGCGGTGTAACGTAGCCTCCCACAACTGGAAAGGCTCAACGGGAATGCCGGCCTACCAGGGAAACCCCGGCATTGCAGGTTTGGCCAAACAGATGGCGGGCCAATACGAATCCTTCAAGCACGGCCAACTGGGCAACTATCTGGGGAACAACCCCCAAGTGCTGATGTGCCCCAAGGACAAAGCCACCTCCACCGGTAGCAACAGCAAGCTCTTTCTCCAGCGCCCCATCAAGATCACCAGCTACACGTGGAACGGAAACATCATTTTCTTTCACAACAAGCCCAGCCCCGCCACCGGCAGTTACAACTCGTCGAAGGTTCGCAAGATTTCGGCCACCGACCCCGGCGACATCGTCCAGTGGGAGACCGATGACACCACACCGTTTTGGTTTAACGACGCCGGCAACCAACCGCATGAGGGCATCTCCCAACGCCACAAAACTGGTGGCACAAATAGAGATAACCGGCAGGACGTCGGTGGAGCAGCCACGGTGGGCATCGTCTCCGGGGCGTCGATCAACCTGACATACAAGATGTTTTACGCCATGGCACAAACAGGTGGCCGCCCAACCGTCCCCAACGACATTTGGTGGGGCAGTTCCAGCCGCTGAGTTGGACAGCCGCACTCCACGACGCTGGCGCGGCACACATGCCCGCTTGGCCAAGTGCGCCGCCCCAAATCGTCCTCGTCCCTCGTATCTCGTAATCGATTCTTTTTTTCCGAGGACGAAGTAGGAAGGACGAGTACGAGGACGACATCGGGGCGTTCAACTGCGCGCCGCGAATTTGCTACGGCATGAAGCATCACCCCTCCACTCTCCGATGGTTGGTTGCACTGTCGATTGTCGCTGTCGTCCTGTTGGCCATCAACCTCACCCCCCCCCCCGCCACCCCCGGCCAAGCGCTTGGCCAAGCGCAGCCGCCCTTCGCCGCCACCCTGCCCTTTCTCCGCGACGACAATGAATACACCGGCTCGGCCTCCTGCCGCGACTGCCACGCCGCCGAGCACAAAAGCTGGCACGCCTCGCATCATCGCAGCATGACCCAGCTCATGTCGCCCGAGACCGTCCAGGCGGCGTTCGACGGCCAAGCGCTGGAGTTTCAGGGTGAACGCTTCACCATGCACCGGCGCGGCGACGAATACTGGACGACCATCGAGAGCATCGACGCCGCCAGTGCCGCGCCCGACGGCCGCGATCCCGAGGCGCTCCACCTTCGCATGGGCATGGTCACCGGCTCGCATCACATGCAGGTTTTTTGGCTGCCCGGCATGAAGGGCAACCTGCAAATCGGCTTCCCCTTCTCGTGGCTCATCGACGACCAACGCTGGGCGCCACGCAACAGCCTGTTCATCCGCGACCCGCACACGGTCCTCAGCAAGGAAAACTGGAACATGAGCTGCATCCGCTGCCACACCACCGGCCCGCAGCCGCGCCCCAACCAGGCGGCGCAACGCTTCGAGTCGCGCGTGGCCGACCTCGGCATCTCGTGCGAGGCGTGCCACGGCCCGGGCGCACGGCACGTCGAGCGGCAACAGCGCTTGGCCAAGCTGCCCAAGGCCGAACGCCAAGCGTCACTCGACGCCGGGCCGTTGGCCATCGTGCAGCCGGCCGACCTCGACCACGTTCGCAGCTCGCAGGTTTGCGGCTCGTGCCACGGCATGAAGTGGTTCGACAAAAATGAAAACTGGCCCGCGAACGGATTTCGCTACCGC
>CAUZVJ010000152.1:0-6373 GCA_963583225.1 Verrucomicrobiia bacterium | reverse complement strand
GCCGGCGAGCCGGCAAACCGAGCTTGGCCCGGAGATCCGCTGGCACAGCGTGGCCGGCAAATCGTACCAAGTGCAGCGGGCCGCCGCGCTTGGCCAAGCGTTCGAGACCGTCTCCGGGCTGCTGCCAGCCACCCCGCCGGTCAACGAGTTTATTGACGAGAACGCCCCCAAGGAAGGGGAGCTTTTTTACCGAATCCTGAAACCGTGACCGGCGTCAGGGCGTATGCCATTTGCCCGGCAAAAGGGCAAACCGCGAATTTATGCAGAACCATTATTTTCTCCAGATTGACGAACGGGGGCAGATCACGCACCCTCGCCGCCTCATGTCCTTAAAAAAACTTATTTTGGGATTCTCCGCCTCAGCGGTGCTGCTCACGGCGAACGCCTCTGAGATTCCCAGCGGCGCGATCACGCTGGATCAATGCATCCAACTTGCGCTTGAGAACAACCTCAGCCTCCGCATCACAAACTACCAGCCGCGCCTGGCCGCGCTGAGCCTGCAGGGGGCGTACGGCGCCTACGATCCAAGGTTCAGCCTCGGTGGCACGGACAGTTTTCGCGAGAGCAAGGGCCGCGTGAACCCGCTCGAGTTCACCATTCCCTCCAGTGAAACCGACTCGTTCCGGCACAACATCGGCCTGAATGGCCTGACGCCGTACGGCACGAGGTACAGCATCGGGCTGAACTCCTCGGAGACAACCGGCACCGACGCACTGAATCGCCCGTTTGGCAGTTACGGCACCGGCTTTGGCGCCACCATCACGCAGCCGTTGCTGAGGGGCGCGTGGATCGACGGCACGCGGATGAGTATCATCCTGCAGAAACAACAGGTCGAGAATTCCTCCCTCACAGTCATACGACAAATCACGCAGACTGTGTCCAGCGTCGAACTTGCATACTACGCGCTCATCGCCAGCCGGGAAAATGTGAAGGTTGCCGAGGAGACGCTTGCGTTGACCGAGAAAAATTTCAGCAACCAAAAGCGACGGGCGGAAGTCGGCACGCTGGCCAAGTCGCAGCTTCCCCAGTTGGAGGCCGAGCTTTATTCGCAAAAGGCGCAACTCCTCTCTGTCCAGAACAGCTTCGCTGACAGCGTCAACACGCTGAAGCGACTTTTGACTGATGATTTCGGAGCCGTGCAGGCGACCGAGTTGCTGCCGGTCGGGGAACTCAACCCGGTGCAAACGGTGTTCAGCCGGAACGACAGTTGGGACAAAGCGCTCAGCCAGCGCCCGGAGATTCTTCAAAGCAAAATCTCACTCGAGAACGCGGACATCCGGCTGCGATACAACAAGAACCAGCTTTACCCCCAACTGGATCTGCGGGCCACTTACGGGCTTTCCGGCAGCGATAGTGCCGTTGTCCGGTTCAAGGACAAGACACCGTTTGTTGCGAGGAGCGCCTCCTTTAACAACGCCTTTCGCGATGTGCGTCGGCGCGACTTCCCGAACTACTCGATTGGCCTTCAGTTCAGCATCCCGATCCCCAACCGCTCGGCCCGGGCCAGCTACAAAACCGCCCAGTTACAGAAGGAACAGGCGGTGTTGCAGTACAAGGAACTTGAGCAGTCCATCATGGTCGAGATCGACCGGCTCATCCGCGATGCCGACTATCGGTTTGAGCAGATAACCGTGACACGACAGGCAAGGCTCAGCAGCGAGTTGGCCCTGCAAAACGAGACGAAACGTTACAACGAGGGAGCGATCGAGAATTATCTGGTGCTACAGGCCCAGCGCGATCTCACCAACCGTCGCTACGTCGAGATCAACGCCAAGGTGCAATACCTCATCGCGTTGTCGCGCCTCGCACAGGCCGAGGGCAGCACCCTCGACAACAACAACATCAACGTCGAGTTCGAGGAGGAATAAGCGCTACTCAAGCGTGATGACCGCTGTGACCGGTTGATGATCACTTGGGTACTGTTTGCTGTTATCGTACAGCACGATCGCCGCTTCGCTGGTTTTCACCGGCCCCTTGGCCAGCACCCAGTCGATCCGCCGCGTTCCTTTTTTTGTCGGCCGGAAGCCGTTCATCGTGTTCCAGCCGGTGTTGACCGACTTAGCCGCCGAGAGCAGCGTGTCGGTGAAGCCGCCGTCCTCGGTCAGCGTGTCGTAGGCTGCGTTCAAACCGGCAGAGGCGTTGAAGTCGCCCACCAAAATGACCGGCAGGTTTGTTTTCAGCGCGGCCACTTTTTTGTTCACCAACAGCGCCGCTTTTTCGCGGGCCGGCTGCACGCGGTGATCGAAGTGCGTGTTCCAAAAGTAGAACTCCTTTTTTGTTTTGCGATCGAGAAAACGAATCCACGTCACCATCCGGCGGTTGCTGTGCCCCCAGGTTGTCGAGGCGATCACGTTCGGCGTGTCGGACAGCCAAAAGTGGTCGTACTCCAAAATATCAAACCGTTCCGGCTTGTAAAAGATCGCCATGAACTCACCGCGGCTCCCGCCATCGCGCCCGGTGCCAAACCAAGTGTAGCCCGGGATCTTGGCGTTGAGTTCCTTGAGTTGATAAAACTTGCCCTCCTGGGTGCCGAAAATATCGGGGTTCGTTTTCTTGATGATGTCGGCCATGTGCGGCAGGCGATCCGGCCAGGCGTTGGGTTTGCTGTTGCTGGCGTAGCGCAGGTTGTAGGTCATCACCTTCAGCGAATCGTCCGCAGTCAAACTGGGCTGAAGGAACAGGGCACCGATGGTTGAGAGAAGCAGGATTGCTCGCATGCGCCTTGGCCTACGCGAACACTCCTCCCTCTGCAAGCGGGAATCGCCGCTTAGCCAAGCGCTACTCGGCAGCGAAGTTCAGCCCGATGAACGCTGCACCGGCGCGCAACCACAGCGGAATCGTGCCCAGACTGACCAGCGTAGTGACGATGGCTACCTGCGTGGCGACAACCGGGCTGCCGCCGTAAAGCCGGGCGATCAGCAGCGGGAAAATCGCTGAGGGCATTGCCGCTGCAACGAGCAGCACTTGCCGCAGTTCGGTCGAGCACGGCAGCCACTTGGCCAAGGCGATCATCGCCAGCGGCAACAGACCAAGCCGCAGCACCACACTCACCCAGCATACGCGGAACGACGACCGAAAATCACACTCGGCGAAGTGATCCTTCACCATCGCTCCGATGAGCAGGATCGACATCGGTATCCCGCATAGCCCAAGCGTCTTGATCGTGTCGTTGGCCAATACGGGAATGTACTTGTGCAGGCCGGTGGCGTTCACCACGAGCGCTGCGACTACCGTCACCACCGGCACATTGATCGCCTTTCGCAACCCGGTGCGCAGGTCGCCGTGCAGCAGCATCACGCCGAGCGACCACATCGCCAGCAGCGTGCCGACGTTGAATACGAAGAGCACTCCGACCGCGCTCTCGCCGAAGAGCGAGGCCACCAGCGGGATCGGCACGAAGCCGAAATTAAACACACCGATGCTGATGGCAAACGTTCGCCCTTTGGCATCGGTCGAGCCGGTGGCAAACTTCCTCACCAGCCAGCCGACGGCCATGCCAACGCCGATTAACAAAAACCCAATCACCGGCGGCAGCCATACGTTCTCCGGCTTGAGCAGCTCCGGATTGTTGCTGATGTTGCTGAAGGCGAGGCACGGCAGCAGCACGTTGACCGAAACCTTGAGCAGGCTGTCGTCCGCCGCCTTGGTCAGCCAATCCATCCGCCGCAACTGGAAGCCAAGCAGCGCGATCAGAAAAACGGGCAACACCGCCCCTAGCACTTTAAGAAACTCGGCCATGATTCAGCGCTTGGCCAAGCTAGCCGAGGAAGGATTGTACGACAGTCTCAAACTCGATGCGCTGGACATGCTGCAACGACTCGATCTCTCCCGGGTTGCCGTAATGCACCGCCGCCTCGACGGCATCCACAAAGGCGAACGGATCCCAGTGGCCGCCCGGGGCCAGGCGCTTGGCCAAGGCCTCGTCGCCGGCGGCGTCCAGGTATTCGGTCGCATCGCTGGCCAGGGCGGGGAAACAGGGGTGATCGCCCACGCGGCGGAACCAGTATTTTGCGTTCGGGTAATCCGGCTCGCGACGGTGCATGATGCCGTGCAAAAAATTGCCGTCCGCCGAGTCGATGCCCTGCGACACGGTGTGCGACTCGTCGAGCCGGTCGTGCCACAGCAGCGCCGCCGCCTTGGCCAAGCCCGCCGTCTCGCCGCTCAAGCCAAGCGCGGTCACCGCTTGGCCAATCGCCGCGCCCAGCTGCGCGGGCGGGCGCATTTCCGGGCCAAGCCCGGGCAGGTCGCCGGTGTCGATCGCCTGCATGAACGCCGTGAAGGCCGGGTTACTTGGCCGGCTCATTTTGTGGTTTCTCCGGCTCGGCGCTTTCCGTGGCGGCATCGTTCGGGGTGAAAAGTTTGCCGACCTCCTCCACCGCCTTGTACGCGCCGATGAATATCATGCAGGAGGTAGCCAGCACCAAAAAGCCCTTCCAAACCAAGCCCGGATGCAGTCGCCGATCCACGCGGGTCAGCAATAAATAAATGGATGCCAACGCCAAAAACGGCAGCAGCGCCCCCTGCGCAAACGCCCCCATGAACACCAGCGTGACTGGTTTGCCGAACAGTGCAAAAATCACAAACGACAGCAACAGCAGCACGACGCAGCCGACTTTGACCATCGCGTGGCGCTCGTCGTCGGACGCGTACTGCCGGATGCCGAAGACCGGCACGGCATCGGCAAAAAGCCGGGCGTTGGCCGCCGTGGCGCCGAACACGGTTGAAAACAAAACGCAGAAACAACCGACTCTGAACAACGCCGCGCCGGTTGCCCCGAAGGCGCTTTCGTACATCGTCGACAGCGTGTCAACCATGCCTTCGTCGCCGACCTCGAGGCCGGCGCTGTGCAGCGTCGCCGCGCCGAGCAGGTAAAACGCAACCGTAGCGCTCGTGTAAATGGCGCACGACACCCACGCGTCCCAGCGCATCACGTTGAGCCAGCCCTGCGCGCGGTCGAACCAGCCGACGGTGTTGTCGTTGTTGCCGGTGAACCGGGCGTAGCCTTTCTCGAGGCACCAGTACGGATAATAAATCAACTCCGACGTGCCGACGCCGATGATGGCAAACGCGCCGAACGCCGTCGAAAAATCGTCCGGCAACGAAAACTTCAGCCCGTCGGCGATGTCGCTGCCCTTGATGGCAAACTCCGTGAACTGCAGTGACCCCAGCGCCACACCGGTGAAGAGCGTGAACAGCACCACCATGCCGATGCACACTCCCTCGACCAGCCGGTAACGCCCCGAGAGCAGCAGCGCGATGCAGCCCAGCGCAACCCCGGCGATCAGCACGAGATGCCAGCCGGAGTCGGCACTCACAATCAGGCTGGCGATGCCCCCCATCATCCCGGCAATTTGCATCGTCGAGCCGATGTACATGACCACCCAAAACCAAACCATCCACGAGACGCGCAGCCTCGGCCCCGGCACGCTGTCCATCGCCTCGAGCGTTGTCTTGCCGTGGGTCACCGTGTAGCGGCCCAACTCGATCTGGACAAACACCTTGATCAAACAGCCGAGGATGATGAACCACAGCATGCTAAAACCGACCTCGGAAGCCAGCGCCGGCGTGGCGATCAATTCGCCGGAACCGACGATCGTGGCGGTGATGATCAGCCCCGGGCCAAGGTGCCGAATAATGCCTTTGAGCGTGGTGGGTGCGGGCTTGGTTTCCATGGCCAGAGGTTGCGCTTGGCCAAGCGGCTAGTCGAGCTTGGCCGGTTTCAAAACGATTTTTCGGAAAGCCACCGGGCCGTGGTCTCCCTGCAGCATCAGCGGGCCGGTTGGCTTTTCGTCGGCAAACGCCGCCGCCCGAGTCGGGCCGGTCACCTCGACGTTGTGGTGGATCAACTGCCCGTTGTGGATCACTTTGACGAACCGGGCGTTCTCGGTTTTTTTGCCGCTCTTGTCGAAGCGCGGCGCGCGGAACGTGACGATAAATTTTTGCCACTCGCCCGGCGGCTTGCTGGCGTTGATGATCGGCGCGGCACCCCCGAAGCCGTTGCCGTTGGCCCAGCGCTGGTAGATGCCGCCGTTGTCGCCGTGGGTCAGCCCGGTCTTTCCGTGGCTGTCGAGGATCTGAATCTCGTATCTGCCCTGAAAATAAATCCCGGAGTTCGAGCCTTGCGGCACCATGAACTCGATGGCCACCATCACGTCGCCGTGCTCGTGTTTGCTGAACAGGTTGCCAGTGCGGCCCTTGTCGCCGTTGACGAGCACGCCCTTGCCCTCGGCCAGCGTGAACGCCTTCGGGTTGTCCGGTGACGGCGCGGCGGCCCTCACCAGCTTCCAGTCGCCAAGCGGCGCGCGCCAGCCAGCCAGCGACTTGCCGTTGCTGACGGTGATGCTCGTCCTGGCCGGAGGCGGCGGCGGGGCCA
>CAUZVJ010000151.1:0-6428 GCA_963583225.1 Verrucomicrobiia bacterium | reverse complement strand
GTTCTGGAGTATGTCGCTTTTTCCTCATTTCGAGTATGGCAACGCTTCGCGTCGCCGACTCTCATAACACCTGGTACCAATTTTGGGGAGCACTCCAATGGACACGTCGAATTTTTCAAGTTTCCAAATGAAGCTGCTGGCTGGATATCATCCCCTAAACCAGATTCTAATTGGGAATGGTGGTGACAAATATGAATGTCTCTTATTCGAAAGCATTCTAGTGAAAACTGAAGAGAAATGAAACACCTCCTACTAACAACAATCGCAGCCGTGCTTTTGGTGGGGTGTGCTACCACTGTAGATTACACGAAACCTCGACCTCTAAAGGCGTGAGAGGCCAGAATCAAGAAGAAGAGAAATATGCCACCATCGGAAACCTCGATTGCCATCAAAAATGCTATCAGAGGAATCCGGGACTTTCTTACGATGTATGGGACTGGAGGCAGTTGGTAACTAAACCAACCCACTCCACCACCTGAACGCCGCAGGGTTGTTGTTCGGGGGCAACAGTTAAATCGACCCTTTTTTCTGGCTGCTTGACGGTGAACTGGTAGTGGGTTCTCATTTGGTTGTGATGAATTCGCTTGTTGTATTAATAATCGGAGGCTTGGTAGTGGCTGGCGCGGCGGTGGCTATTGTTGTGTTTTTAATAAACAAAAATCGTCCAATCTTAAAATCATGCGTTGTTTGCCACAAAGGGGTGTCTTCGACGGCCACCATGTGTCCGCATTGCGGACAACGTCTCCCGACGTTACAAGCACCGGAAGGCGAATGCGCGGGTGTATTATAATTGTGATCGGTGTCATTCTATTTATTGGGTTAATGGTGGCTATTGCAAACGGATTTACGCTTTTTCCATGGATGAGATGATCGCCACCACGATTAGCAGTTCCACCAGTGTCCATCCCGTCACCCTGACTTTCTCCTGAATGGCTTTGGTGGTGGCGACTGACCTCACGGCACACTTGGGTGGCACTGCCAGCACCTCGCCAGCCGCGACCTTAGCCCCGGTGTTCTCCATGTCGTTATCCATTTTCGCTGTTTCTAAAAATTAGCGGCAGCCACCCGATCCGCGACGGTCTGCCCTCTGGGAAGAACCTAGACGCTCCAAAATAAACGAGTTTGATCGAATTGTGTAAGGGTTTTATTTCATTGTGCGATCGACTGTGATAGCTTTCGGCCATGGCAAATAAAGACCAAGGCAGAAAGGATCAAAAGAAACCCTCCAAATTAACTCCAGCAGAGAAGAAGAGGAGGAAGCAAGAAAAGAAGAATAGAAAACGGAAGTAACCCTGAAAGCCATCACTTCCATAACCCTCTCTTCAACAACAGCCCGACCCTTTCCAAATTCTCCCCGCCATCCCTGTATGTTGCCCAGTTCGAGCGATGGCCGTTAATTATCCAGTTGCCTGAGAGGTCATTTTTTCAGAGAGGATCATAGTCAGGAAAGAGTTCCAGTTCTAGGGAGGGGCGCCTACTCCGTTCTTGAGTAATAACAGGGAGATCTGTAACGACCCACTGGACACTAAAACACACCACTGACATTAATGAACATCAGTGAAAATGGTGTAACTTTTGGGTGTAACTTTGACCTACAGAAGTCGTAAGTCATTGATAGAGAAAGATGGTACCCCGGGCGGGACTCGAACCCACAACATTCTGCTTAGAAGGCAGACGCTCTATCCAGTTGAGCTACCGGGGCGGCTGCGACTGCGCCAACGGCGGAGAGTTGTCGTTAACGCCCCGCAGGTCAAGTGCTCCGGCAAGAGTGAACCCTACGCGCTGGTTTATTCCTCGAAAAAAAGTGCCCGGGCGTATTCGGCTGGGGAGAAGGGCTGGAGGTCGTCGGGTTGCTCGCCGAGTCCGATGAATTTGACCGGCAAATCCAGTTCGTGCTGGATGGCCACCACCATGCCGCCCTTTGACGTGCCGTCGAGCTTGGTGATCACCAGCCCGGTCAGTGGGACGGACTTGTTGAACGCCCGCGCCTGGTTCAGGGCGTTCGTTCCGGTGGAGGCATCGATCACGAGCAGCGTTTCGTGCGGTGCGCCGTTGACTTTATCGCCAATCACCCGGTGCAGTTTTTCCAGTTCGCGCATCAGGTTGTGCTTCGTGTGCAACCGGCCGGCGGTGTCGATGAACAAATAATCGTTGCCTTTGCCAAGCGCGGAGCTGGCGGCGTCGTGTGCGATCGAGGCCGGGTCGGCGCCGTAGTTGCTGCTGACGACCGGGATGTCGAGTCGCGTGCCCCAGAGGTTCAACTGCTCGATGGCGGCGGCGCGAAAGGTGTCGCACGCGGCCAGCATCGGCTTGCCGCCGTCGGCCTTGACGCGGTGGGCTAGCTTGGCGGCTGTGGTGGTTTTGCCGGAGCCGTTCACGCCGACCAGAGAGACCACCGTCAACTCGTCGCGCTTGGCCAAGCGGCTGGTGCTCTCGCCGAGACATGAAACGACTTCCGCTTGGGCGACCTCCAGCACACTGCCGGCCTGGCCACCGCCCGACTCGTATTTTTCGCGGACGACATCGATGATGCGTTGTGTGACGGCGAGGCCCATGTCCGAGGCGAGCAGTGCCTCTTCCAGTTCCTCGAGGTCGTCTTCGGTGAGCTTCGGTGAGCGGGTGACGATTCGGCGGATTTCGGTGGATAGTTTGGACTGTGTTTTTTTCAGTCCGGAAAAGAATTTTGTGAATATACCCATGAAATTAAATTGATCAGTTTGTGGCGGGGCAGGGGAGGCGGCGTTTCATATCGTCGAGGATTTCGTACGGCACACGAACGGTTCCGATCAGGGGATGCCGGCTCCGGGACGGGCCGTGGCAGTCCGACCCGCCGGTAATGAGCAGGCCCAAGCGCGCGGCCATTTCGCGGTAACGCTTGGCGGTGCTCTTGGGATGCTTGCTGTGCCAGCACTCGATGCCGTCGAGTCCGGCCTCAACCAGGCGGGGGATCAAGTGGTCGATTTTGTTGAGGCCGGGATGAGCCATGACAGCCAAGCCGCCGGCCTGATGGATCAGGCGGATGCCATCCTCAAACCTGACGTTGACCTTGGGTACCCAACCGGGAGCGCCTTTTCTCAGATAGCGGGTGAATGCCTCGTCCATCGTGCTGCAAAAACCGTGTTTCACGAGCGCGCGAGCCACGTGCGGGCGGCCGTGGGCTTTGCACTTGGCAAGGTCGAAAGCCTGGTCGGCGTGCAGGCCCACACCGATCGAGTTGAGCTGCCGGACCAAGTCGTGGACGCGGTTGGTGCGGTTTTGCTGGTAGCGGGTGGTTTCGCGGATCAGTTCCTCGTTCTCTGTGTCGAGGAAGTAACCGAGAAGATGCATCTCGTGACCCTCGATGTCGGTGGACAGCTCGGTGCCGGGGATGAACTCGATATCGCGCTCGGCACAGGCCTTGGCCAAGCGCGGACAGCCCTCAATGGTGTCGTGATCGGTCAGCGCGATGGCGGCGAGATCCATCTTCTGCGCCTCCTCGGCAACCTGCTCGGGCGTGGAGACGCCATCCGAGAAGAGCGTGTGCAGATGCAGGTCGATGTAGGGCTTGGCCAAGCGTTCCTCCCGGTGGCGGACTCAGTTGGCGGCAGTTCGCGCCGGACGCATAAGCTTGCCTTTGACCTTGTCGAGAATGCCGTTTACGAATCGCCCGCTGTTCTCGGTGGAAAACTTTTTGGCGATGTCGATCGCCTCGTTAATGCTGACGACCGGCGGGATGTCGTCGCGGTGCAGCATCTCGTAGATAGCCAAGCGCAGGATGTTCCGATCCACCTTGGCGATGCGCTCGATGTCCCAGTTGCGTGTCTGCTCCCCGATGATGCCGTCGAGTTCGCTGAGTTTTTCCAGGACGCCACGAATGAGCGGATCGCCGAACTTTCGGACTTCCTTGTCCTCGGACGTCGCCTCCGTCGGTTCGGACTCCTCGCCCCAGGTGGACGCCTTGTGATCCTCGGCGATGGCGGCGCTTGTTTGGGATTCCCAAAAGCGGTCAAGTTCCTCCTCGATTGCCTCGGGAGGGTTCAGGTCATGTTGAAACAGGAACTGGACGGCCCGTTCGCGGGCCAGGCGGCGATAACGCATCGGCGGGACAGTGAACGAAAATGGTTTTAAGGAAAATGCAAAAATCAGCCCGAGGCGGAAACAGTTTTCAGATCGGCCCGGACCGTCTCGTATGATGTGTTGAACTGGAGCACCTTGGGGTCGGGCTCGATCTCCCACGACTTGCAGGCGGCGGTGTAGAGGTCGGGCCACCAGTTACGGTGGTCAGTCTTGCCGTCTTTGCGGTACTGGTTCCAGTCCATCAGCACACGGGACCAGCATTCATCGCCGTAATCGATGGCGGCCTTGGGGCTGTCGAACTCGGGCAGGTACCAGTCTCGGCCGATGCGCGCATGGAGCACCTCGTCGGCCCAGTCGTAATCCTGGAACAGAGCGGACAACGGCTTGTTTGAATCCAGCGCCACCTCCCATTCGAAGCGCTTCCCGGTCCTTGGCATCAGGCCCTGCTCGATGAAATAGAGGACAGCATGCCGCTCCATCGGGGTGAGTTGGGCATTGAGTGCGAGCGACCAGTTGAAGTTGACCATGACCTTGCTCGGCCAGTCGATGCCGAGGTTCACAAAGCCCACATCGCCCATCATGGCATGGCGTGCTTCGTCCCAAAGCTGGCGCGTCATGTCGCGGTAGTAGCCCCACGGCTTGCCCGGCGTCTCGGCGATAATGCTCGACATCATCTCCGGCACGTCGATCTCCCGGAGCCGCTTGTAAAACATCATCAATGTCTTGGGCTCCGGTTGGTATTGTTCGTCGTACAGGAACGCCTCGGCGTTGACGCCCATGTTGTACGGGTCGGGAAAGCGTTCGTCGCGCCTGGGAACACTGTCGTACCGGTACGGCTTGGCCGAGTGTTGGCGTTCAATCGGTTGCTGCGCCGGTTCAGCGGTTCCGTCCAAGCCACCGGCGTTGGCCAAGCAGTTGTTCAACAGGCCAAGCCAAGTCTTGGGTTCCTCAAGTTGGCCGGTGGACACCAAGGCGTCGAGGCTCGCTTGGCCAAGCGCAATCATCTCGCCGATCTCAAGCAGCGCGAACCGGATCAGCCGCACGCTTGGGTGATCGGCGAGCGGGTTGGTGTCGGCCAAGTGCTGCCGCAGGGCATCGCGGAGAGCGGGGAGGGCCACCTCGTAAACGCCAAGCAACAACTCGCCGCTGGTGGGGGCAGCGAGGATTTCGTCGAAAAGAATCTCCAAGTGCTCGTCCGGCACCGTGTCGAGGCCAAGCGGGGGTTCGCGCATTTCGCCGATGCGCTTGCGCAGGGCGGCGACATGCTCCGCGCAATAGTGCGAGTGGAGGCTGAAGGCCATCTTCAGTTCATAAACCGGCTCGGAGGGAATACGGTTGTTGAAAACCTGATGCAGTCGTTTCAGGGAGTAATGGCTGCGTTTCAGGCGGCGGACACATTCATCGACCGACAGTCCGGGTCGCTGGGCCTCCTCAAAAGTGCAGATGCCCGCAAGCGGCGGCAGTTTGCCGGATGGGTTGGGGGGTGTCATGGGCTTGATACCCGGTAGAATTGTTGTCCGTCGCCGGCTTCGGGTGAGATAATGAACTCGACGACTTTGGCTTCCGTCGCAAACTCGTTCGTCTCGAGCTTTTGCCATTTGCCCGTGCCGAGATCGTCGCTCGTATGCAGGGAGTACGAGTTGCCGGGAAGCGCCAGGAAACGAATGGCAACGCGTCCGTCACCGGTGCGACTGACTTCGGTGATGAGAACGTCTCCCGGTGTGCCACCCGGCACGAGGCTGGCCCGCCAGTTGGCCGGGTTGCGCTCCGAGCCAAGGCTCGAGACGAGTTCGAGTGACGAGCCGTTGCCGTCCGCCTCGCTTGGCCAAGGGCTCTCGGCGGAGTAGTTGACCGAGTAAACGATTTGGCCGTCGGAATCGAGCAGACGAAGTTCCTCGCCGGAGTTGGAGAGGCTCCCGCCGTAGGTGCCGAGGATGGGGGCGTTCGGGTATTTGGCGATAAATGCTTCCGGGTCGTCGTTGGGTATGAGGACACCGGACTGCCACGGCGCCAGTGTCCCTTCGTCAAACGTAAACCGGACGCCGGATAAGCTGACGCCCGCCAAGTCCAGGGTCGTGCCGCCGATGTTTTTCAACTCGATGAACTCGAACGTTTTTCCGTCCGCAGGATTGTACATCAACTCCGTGATCTTGAGTGCGGCAGAGGGCGATATGACGATCGACGCAGTGGACGGCGCGCTCCAGGTTTCACCGCTTTTTGCGCGGACAATAATTGTGGACGTCTCGTCGATCAGAACAGGTGTGCCGGAAGAATCCATGATGGAAGCCTCGAAATTGAAACTCAAATCCTTGTCGTACCGGGAGCCCCGGTGAACCTCGACCGCGAAAACATTTCTGCCGTTGATGAATTTG
>CAUZVJ010000150.1:0-6435 GCA_963583225.1 Verrucomicrobiia bacterium | reverse complement strand
AATCATCAGCTTGCCGAATTTGCCGGCGTTGATCATCTCATGCAGGCCGGCGACATTCGCGCTGCTGCGCTGCTGCGTGCCGTGCTGGATCACGACGCCGTATTTGCGCTGCGCCTCGACCGCCACGCGTCCCTCGTGCACGTCGTGGCTCATCGGCTTCTCGACGTAAACATGCTTGCCGGCCTGGGCGCCCCAGATCGTCATCAGCGAGTGCCAGTGGTTCGGCGCGGCGATCGAGATCGCGTCCACCGACTTGTCAGCCAAAGCCTCGCGAATATCCGCGACGCCCTTGGTGCTGAACTTGCCCTTGGTCTTCTTTTTGACCTCACCCATCTTTCGGTCAACCGCCTTCGAGTCCGGGTCAATGAGGTAGGCGATCTCCACATTTTTCTGGCCAAGCCAGCCGTTGATGTGGCTGCCGCCGCGCCCATTCAGGCCGGCCACCGCGATGCGGAGCCGGTCGTTCGCACCATGTACGCTGACCTGCCCCTTCGTGCCGCAAATCAATGCCGCCGTGCCGGTCGCCAGTGAGGATTTGAGAAAACTGCGTCTTGTCGTTGTCGTTTTAATCATGATTTATTCTTTGTTATTTTTTGCACTTGGCCAAGGGCCAACGTTTGGAAGCGAACTTCCCGCTAATCGGGTCGCCGAAGAATCTGTCCCTGCCGTCCCCGTTTGTCAACTCACCCCGGTTGGCCAAGCGGACGGCCTACCGGGCCTTGACGTCGAACGCGAAAAGCAACTCCTGGTCGCGCAAATACATTACCCCATTGGCCACAACCGGATGCGTCCATATCCGGCCGGACGACTTGCGAAGCTCCGTCTGGGGGTCGATCTTAAAACGACCGCGCTCCTTCCAGCCCGAGGTGCCAGCCTCCGCGAGAACCACTGTCCCCGAGCTTTCCTCCAAACAATACAAACGGTTGTCTGCATAAAACACGCATCCTTTGCCCAACTTTTTGGAATCCCACACCACCTCGCCTGTCTCGAAATCCTGACACGTCCACCCGCGGCCATCGGAGTAACCGTACAGATGCCCGTCGAGCAGCAACACACCGCCGTGGTGGTTTTTCATGTTCCGATTTATGTAATCCTCGGTGACCTTGTGACCGGCCCCGACGGTAATCTTCCGGCAGCCCGCACCGTACCCCGATGATATGTAAACCTGCTTGCCGTCGATGATCGGCGTGGGAATGACCGCCGTGCGCCCCCGCCACTCGTTGCGCCACAGGATCGACCCGTCGCGGGCAGAAACACCGGCCAAGGTTTTTTGCGTCAGTTGGACGAATTGCCGCTGGCCGTTAAACACCGCCGGCAACACCGAGGTGTACTGCGCCCCATCCGTCCAGTCGCCGCTGCGCCAAATGACCTCGCCGGTTTCTTTGTCGATTGCAGCCAACGTGCCTACCGCTGGTACAGCTGCTGTTTTCACGTCACCTACACTTTTTCCATTCGGTAATTGTACACCGTCAGTTGCAGTGTCAGTGTCATCAGCAGCGGTATATAAAACAGCTGCAACAGCGCGTTTGCCGCCCGGCGTGCAGATCACATGGCCGCCGTCCACCAACACCGACTCGGTGTAGCCCCAGTTCGGCACTTTCCCACCAAGATCCTTCACCAGTTCCACCCTCCAGTGCACCTTGCCGTCCTTGGCGTTAGCACAAATCAAACCGCCCTTTGCCCCCAGCGCAAAAACCCGGTCGCCGTCCACCGTCGCGGCACCGCGCGGACCGTCCCCCCAGTTGTTACTGAGGACACCGCCCAGTGCCGCCGTCCACAGCGTCTTGCCGCTCTTGGCCTCCTTGGCGAACAACTTCTCCTTGCCGCCCTCGGTGCCCATGATGAATAACCGGCCCTTGGCCACCACCGGCGCTGAGTAGCCAAGGCCTATGTCGCGGCTCAGCCAAACACGCTTCGGCCCGGCGCTTGGCCAAGCCTGCAACAGGCCGGTCTCGCGGCTGATGCCATCGCGTTCAGGCCCGCGCCATTGCGGCCAGTCGTCAGCCGACAAGCCAAGGCCAACGGCGAAAAACAGGATGATTAAAAAAAGTCTCCTCATAATTTGTTCGGACGGCGGAAAGCTATCGACCGCGCTTGGCCAAGGCAACCTCGGAGACGGCCAAGCGTCCTCGTGGCTGTTCAGTTAAACTTGTACGAATAGAGGTCGGCGTCCTTCAGTTCGAAAATCAGTTTGACCGACTGCCCGGCAATGTGGCCCACGCTGTTTGTGATCTCACCGGATTGAGCCCACTCCACGACCCGGTCAAGAGAGTCCCCATAAATCCACGGACAATCATCCAGCGAATATCCGGGCAGCGGCTTGCCCTGCAGGTCCGCCAGACCCACACGCACTCCGCCCCGGGCCGAGCTGGAAAAGTTCAACGAAAGTCTGCTGCCGGAAAACCGGATTGGCTTGGTGGTGACCCGCCCGCCCTTCATGGGCGCGTTGATGGAGACAAATCCGTCCATGCGAATCGTGTAGCGGCGGAGCTTGGCCGGCTTGCCGTTCTGTAATGTCGCCTCGGTGAGGTACATTGAAAGCTCATCGGGAGCGTCTTCCGCGAGCGTTGACCGGGTAACCACCAGCCCGTTGTTTTGGTAATTATCCCCATAGAACCAACTGTCCTTCGTCCTCAATCCCGGACGGATAAAGGCCTCCTGAAAAACATGAAAATGTGCGCCGTCTCTGCTGGACATGAAAAGCCCCTCGGTCACGGCGGTCCCCTCCCGAAGGGAGCCTTTGCTGCGCAATTGGCGATAGTCCCACTGTGGCAAATGCCGAGTGGCGGGGTTCAGCCCCCTGTCCTCGTACCGCGTCGGGAACCCTATAAAAATGTGAGGCGCCCTTTTGTATGGAGTAATTTGGTTGGTGTACAATTCGCCTCCACGTTCCGGTGCGTATTCCAGAAAAATCGGCTTGGTCCAGCCAGAGGAAAAACGTGCGGACGTTTCCGTCATGATGTCGCGCCCGTTTCTGAATTGACGGTGGTAAGCGCGGTATTCCCCCCGGATCGAATCCCAAAAAGCAAGATTCTGGGAATCAAAGGCACCCTCGGTGATGATCGGCTTGTCGGTCGCTTTCCTCCAATGGACGCCGTCCGCCGAGACCAAGGCAAACAGAGGGCCACCTCCGACCGCCTTGTACCGTTCAGACTTGGGTGCGGCAGGATTTGAATCGAGGAACGGGCTGAAGTTATGGCAGATGTAACCCAGCGCTTCGTCCTTTTCTGTCAGCAGTATGTTATTGTCCATTGAGCCGCCGAACTCCACCAACCCGAGACTCGGGCGATCCCAGCGGATGCCGTCGCGGCTGGTGGCCAGACAGTAAACCTGCTCGTGCAACGATGTGACCCCGCGATCATAATCCCCTCCGCGGTAATACATTTTGTACAGGCCGCCATCCTGAAAAACTGTGACGTAGTTCAGGCCATTCCCCTCCCAGGGGCGATCGCTCACGAGAACGACTTCGCGCGGAATGGGATGGTGAAGAATTTGGCGCGCCTCCCCCTCAAGCGTAGCCACCAGATGGCGATCAACAAAAAGTTCCCGCCGGTTTCCGATGTCCACTGCGACGGACCCCTTTGGCTCGCCCGAGGCCGCCTGGGAACACATGACTGCCGCAAATATAAAACAGGTTAGAACAGAGTGCGTTATTTTTATTTTGGTGATGCCGCTTGCGGCAAATCGTTCGTCTAGTTGGCGTAATCATGCCGAACCATCCGGTATTCCGGATTAACCAGATGATCGGGAGGTGGCCTCATTTTGATCTCATCGGTGTGGCCATCAACAAACAACATGTTGCAGACAAAATCAGAAGGATTATGCATCTGTGTGCGGATATAGTGCCTCGGTTTGCCGCAAAGAAAATATTCGGCATAAATCAATGTGAAATCTCCGGCCATCACCTGCTCAGAGGGCTGTCGCACGCTTTCGTGTGCGTAATTATACAGCACTTCCGTAACGGGGCCGACACCCCACGACTCGCGCAGAGACGACACAGACTTGCCGTTGGTATCAAGAATGCAGGCCTGAAAGGCATAACTGCTGCCATACACATCATAAAAGTTGCCCTTGGTGTACAGCGTCGACTCCAGCCCCGACCCGGCTTGATAGCCTTTATCCAGCGGACACTCCGGCACGAACTCACCCATGTAGGCCGTCAACAGCCGCTTGGCCTTGTTCCGGAAGCCGCTGACCTGATTTCGGTTATCCCCCCAAATATAGAACCGGGCGTTTTGGAACAGCGAATTATTGGGAGTCGGCCGGTTGGCGTTGCTGTAAATCGGGAACTTGGATTCGTTGTCCGACACATACAGCAGAACAGCGATGCCCATCTGTCTCATGTTCGAATTGCACACCGCCTTTTTGCCGCTGGTCTTGGCCTTGGCCAAGGCGGGCAACAGCATGGAAGCAAGTATGGCAATGATGGCCACCACCACCAGCAACTCGATCAGCGTGAAGGCCGCTGTCCCATTTTTAATCCCGCGAAATTTAGGCATCATAAAATCACCGTTGACGTTGCAGCTGCGAAAAAGCTATCGACCTCGCTTGGCCAAGGCAAGCTCGGCGTTCACAGTCAATCCTCCGCCCCGGCGTCGCGGGTGGTCAGGTCAAGCAGCGCTTGGCGCAGGTCTTTGCCTTCGTGCAGCATCGCGTAAACTTCATCGATGATCGGCGTGCTGACGTTGCGCGTGCGTGCGAGGTTCCACGCCGATCGCGCCGTCGGATACCCCTCCACCACCGACACCGAATCGGCGAGGATGGCTTCCGGTTTTTCGCCGCGCCCGATGCGCAGGCCGAATTGGTAATTGCGGCTCAAGCTCGAGAAGCACGTCACCGTCAAGTCGCCCAAGCCGCTCAAGCCGGCGAACGTCTCCGCACGCGCACCGCACGCCACGCCCAGCCGCCGGATCTCCGCGATCGCGCGCGTGACCAGTGCCGCCTTCGAGTTGTCGCCGAAGCCCAGCCCGGCCGACGCCCCCGCCGCGATGGCGATGACATTTTTCAACGCGCCGCCCAACTCGACCCCGATCAAGTCTTCGCTCGTGTAAACGCGAAACGTGGGCCGATGAAATATCTGCTGCACCGTCTCCGCCGCCCCGGCAGCCGCGCTCGCCGCCACCGCCGCGCTCGGCATGTCGCGGCAGACTTCCAGCGCCAGCGTCGGGCCGGTCAGCGCCGCCACATTGGCCAACGGCATCGTCTCGCCGAGCACGCCGCCCATCGTGAGACCGGTGTCGAACTCGATGCCCTTGGTCACGCTCACCGCCACGCCGTCAAACTCGGCCAAGCGTGCGGTGACCTCGCGAAACGCCCGCGACGGAATCGCCAACACCACACAGCCCGCGCCGTCCACCGCCTTGGCCAAATCGGCCTCCGTCGGCAGATCGCGCGGCAGATCGACTCCCGGCAAATAACGCTCGTTGCGTCCCGCTTGGCCAAGCGCGGCCAGCGCCCCGGCGTCGCGGCCCCAGAGACAAACATCGCCGCCGTTCGAGTGCGCCACCTTGGCCAACGCCGTCCCCCAAGCCCCTGCCCCGATCACTGCTGTTTTCAATTCACCGCCTCCTTTTTGCCGCCCCAAGCGCGAGGCTCCGTGCCGTCCATTAGCCGTTTAATATTTCCCCGATGCTTCCAAATCGCCATCACGCCGAGGAACAGAAAAATCCAAAACAGCAGCCCGAATCGATCGCCCGGCAATAACGCCACGCTAACCGGCAGCGCGACCGCCGCCGCGATTGACGACACTGACACAAACCGGCTGATCGCGAAAAAAAACACCCACGCGCCAAGGCAAATCCCAAGCGGCACCGGCGCAAGCGCTCCGACCACACCGGCGGTGGTGGCGATACCTTTGCCGCCTTTGAAGCCAAGCCAACAGGGATAGTTGTGCCCCAAAATCGCCGACACACCGATCAGCAGTTCCAGCGTTTGCGCTTCGGGCGCGCGTCCTTCGGGGAACAGTCCGGCCACGACCCCCGGAAACAACAAACACGGCAACACCCCTTTCAACATATCGACGAGCAGCACCGCTGTGCCAACGCCTTTTCCCAGCGTGCGAAACGCATTGGTCGCGCCGATGTTGCCGCTGCCCACCATGCGGATGTCCACGCCCTTGAGCCGCCCGGCGAGCAAACCCGCCGGCAGCGAGCCGGGCAAATACCCCGCAAGAACGACCATCAGCCACGCAACCGCCTCCATGCGCGGACTGTGTGGCATGGCTTTATCGGCAGCAAGTCGTTTCCCCGCAGCACGCGCGGGTTGCCTTTCGCGGCCCGTGGCCGTTAGGTTCGCAGCGGCTTGAAAATGGACACGCCAATGATTGAGGTGCAAAACCTGACCAAGCGCTACGGGCAACACGTGGCGCTCGACGGTGTGTCGTTCTCCGTCGGCCGTGGTGAGGTGGTCGGTTTTCTCGGCCCAAACGGCGCCGGC
>CAUZVJ010000149.1:0-6453 GCA_963583225.1 Verrucomicrobiia bacterium | reverse complement strand
AGCGGATCGGACTTCAGTTTTCTTCAGCGCACCGCTTGGCCCACCAGCGTTGCAGCATCCCGCCAAATTCCCGGGCGTAGCCGTTGTAGTCCATCAGCGGCGAGCGCTCGAGCATCCCGCGGAGGTTCTCCCGAAGTTGCTTGAGTAGGCCGGGGTTGTTGCTGATCTGCACCGCCTTCTCGACGAACTCCTCCTCGTTGCTTGCGATGAATGCCTCAAGCCCGAGGCATTTGTTTTGCAGCACGCCCTGGCGCGACACGTAGGTGTCGCCCTCAAGGCAGAGCATCGGCACGCCCATCCAAAACGAATCGCCGGTGGTGACGCCGCCGTTGTACGGGAAGGGGTCGAGCATCAGGTCGATCTCGTTGTGCAACTCGAGAAAGTAGGTGACGCCGCCTTTGGGCCGGATGTCGATCTGCCCCGGCGCGGCTCCGGCTTCGGTGAACTGTTCGCGCAGCCGTTGGCCGTGGAGGTCGTTGAGTTCTAGCAAAATGATCCGCGCATCGGGGAGGCGCTTCAGCACTTGTGCCCAGAGCCGGACGCAGGCGCGGCTGGTTTTGACCGGGTTGTTCAGGCAGCCAAAGGTGAACGGCTTGCCGGTGGCGGAGGGCGGCGGGCCGGGCGGGGTGGCGAACTCCAGCGGCGGCAGGTACAGCCACGGCGTGTGCGGCATGCGCTCGATTTGCTCGGCCCACAGCGACTCGTCTTGGCCGGGCGGATCGGAGTGCGGGTCGCTGATGCGGTAGTCGATCGCCGCCATGCCGGTAGTGTTCGGGTAGGCGAACACCGACGCCTGCACCGGGGCAGGCCGGCGCGCGAGGATCGTCAGCCGGTTGCCCTTCGTGTGCCCGGAGAGGTCGAGCAGGATGTCGATGCGGTCATCGCCGATTTGCGCGGCGACCTCGTCGTCCTTCCGGCCGTGGATACCGCGCCATGTGGCGAACGCCTCGAAGCTGGCCCTGAGTTCGTCCTCCTGTTCGTTGTTGGCGTACACGAACAGTTCGAACCGGTCGCGATCGATGTGGTGGCAAAGGATCAGCGCGAAGCGGCCAACCGGGTGCCGGCAGAAATCCGCAGAGAGAAAGCCGATGCGCAGCGGCCGGTCAGCGCGGAAGTCGTGGTCGCGGAAGCCGCCCGCTTGGCCAAGCGGGTCGGCGTGCCGGGCCGCCCACTGCCGGTGCAGATTGGCTAATGTCCCGGGATTCTGGTTGGACGAATAGTTGAGAGCCTGCAGCGCGATGCTGCCCCGGTCGGCGGTGCCTTGGCCAAGCGCGAACCAGCGCCGGAACAGGGTTGCGCCCATGTCCGTGTCGCCGGCCGAGTACAGCATCGCCCAGGCGTAGTCGAACATCAGGTCGCCGTGGTCGGGCGCAAGCGCGTGGGCCCGCTCGAAGAGCTGCAGCGCGTTGGCCTGGTCGCTGCCGAGGGTGAGATTGGCCATCTGCCGCATCGCCTCGACGTGGTCGGGGTTCAACTCGAGACAGCGACCGAAGGCGTCCTTGGCCTCCTCATGGCGGTTCGAGTGGTAGAGCAAATGGCCAAGGAGATTGAAAACCTCGATGTTATCCGGCTGCGTTTGGGCCGCTTTTTCCAGCGTCTCGATGGCCTCGTCGTTGCGGTCGAGCATCGCGAAGCTGCGGCCGAGCAGGAACAGTGCGCCGGCGTCAGCCTCGTCCCGCTTGAGGAGTTGCTGTGACAACTCGGCGGCTTGGGCGAAGTCACCCGCCTCGGCTCGTTCGGCGGCTTGGAGAAGCAGTTGTTGTAAACCGGGATCAGCCACGGCTTGGGATTAAGTGCTTAGGATGCCCCGGAGGTTGAAGCGGCGCCCGGGGCAGATGGTCGGCTTGGGATTGATGTGCCGGTGCGTGCGCACTTGACTGAAGGGCACCCCGGTGCGCTTGCGCAAATGTGAAACGAGCGCCTTGAGGCTGGTGCGTTGCTTGGCGGTCGGGAGCGTTTTTTCAAAATTGCCAACGAGGCAGATGCCGATAGCCACTTCGTTGAGCGCGGAGCTGGCGAGATGCCCCCCACGGATCTGTCGTTTCCATCGTTCGCAAACATAGATTTTGCCATTCGTGGTGTGGCCTCCCTTGCCGATGACGAAATGGTAGGCGAGGCCGTTCTCCATTCGGCGGACGCGCCGGTGGTAATGCTCCATGCCTCGGATGCTGTTGTTGCTGTCGGCGCTGTGGTGGATGACGATGTGCTTCCAGCGGTTTCGCCGGAGGCGCGGCCGGTTGATCTCCTCCAAGGTCGAGCTGGCGATGGCGGCCGGCTTGGGCTTGGTTGGTTTCTTGGCCGTGCCAATCGTGATCTTGAGTTTCTGGCCCGGCTTGATGGTGTTTGGGTTCTTGATGCCGTTGGCCTTGGCGATCGCCGCCGCAGTGGTTTTGTATTTCTTGGCGATCGTGCTCAACGTGTCGCCCTTGCGGATGGTGTAAGTGAGCGTCTCGGTCTTGGCCGGGATGGTGAGTTTCTGGCCGATCTTGACCTTGTTGGGGTTGGCGATGCCGTTGTGGGCGGCGAGGGCCGAGGCGCTGAGACCGTGTTTCTTGGCGATGACACCGAGCGTCTCGCCGCGCTGGATGGTGTGGGTGGCCGCTTGGCCAAGCGCCGGGCCAAGCCACAAACCAGCCAGCAGCGCAATCACGAAGATGCGGCTGGTTTGCCTGTTTCCCTTGGCCAAAGTTGTCAGCATGAAACGCTGTTTGCCTCCTTAAAAGAGCTGTTTTTACGGCCGGAACCGGCTCTTGGCCAGTCATTGTTTGGCGGCCCGCCGGCTTGGCCAAGCGCGGGTGGCGCAAAATCATCGAAAATTGGGGGTTGCGGCTTGGGATGGTTTTGGTATGGTGCGCGCCCTTTTTTGGCGGAAAAGGGGCTTTTCAAGCCCGATCGAACGCCGACTGAAACCGCCTTTAAAACTCAACCTTGGGCTTGGCTGCTCGAGGAGGCATTAACCACAACGAACTAAATCCCGTTTTTCCGCGGGACGGCTGTACAACGGACTCAGCCGGCAACCAATGGAAAACCAAAGAATGAGTAACATTAAAGAACTGTTGGACGCGGGTGTCCATTTTGGGCACCAGACGCGCAAGTGGAACCCGAAGATGAGGGAATTTATCTTCGAGGCCCGGAACGGCATCCACATCATCGACCTCGTGCAAACGGCGTCGCAAATCGAGGCGGCGGCGGAATTCCTCAAGGGGATCGTGGCCAAGGGCGGCAAGGTGCTCTTCGTCGGCACCAAGAAGCAGGCCCAAGTCACCATCAAGGAAACGGCGGAAGCCACCGGCCAACCCTACGTCTGCGAACGATGGCTCGGCGGCATGATGACCAATTTGAACACCATCAAGCGCTCCATCAAGCGCATGCTGGAACTGGAAGCCATGGTGGACGACGGCCGAATGGCGGAGTTCGTCATGCAGGAGCAGTCGATGCTGCGCCGCGAACTGAACCGGCTGCACATCCGGCTCAACGGCATTCGTGATCTCGCCACCAAGCCGGACGCAATTTTCATCGTCGACATCAAGCTTGAGCACAATGCACTGGCCGAGGCGCGCCGGTTGCGCGTGCCGATCGTCGCCATTGTCGACACCAACACCGACCCGACGCTGGTCGATCATCCGATCGCCGGCAACGACGATGCCATCCGCTCGATCAAGGCGGTGCTCGGCGCGGTCACGCAGCCGATGATCGAGGCCCGCGCGGCCTACGAGGCGGCCTCCGCAAAAATGAAGGCAGACGCCGAGGTGAAAGCGGAACAACAGGAACCAGCCCCGGCAGAGCCGGGGGCGGAAGTGACCACGGCTGAACCGGCACCCACAGGGGAAGCAACGGCGGACGCGGCACCCGCAGAAGCACCCGCTGCTGCAGAAACTCCCGCCGCCGCAGAAGCACCGGCAGGGGATGCCCCCGAGGCACCGGCCGAGCCGGTCGGGGCCTGAGCCGTTCGCCACTCGAAAAAACTTTCTTACCCGGTTGGATCAACCGGGGAGCGGAATTGATTATTAAATAGAAAATATTATGGCAGAAGTAACAGCAAAACTTGTCGGGGAACTTCGCAAGATGACCAGCGCGGGCCTGATGGACTGCAAAAAAGCCCTCATCGAGACGGAAGGCGACGTCGAGGCCGCCGTCGATGTGCTCCGCGCGCAGGGTACCATCAAGGCGGCGAAGAAAGCCGGCCGCGAGGCCAACGAGGGCATGATCGTCCACTACATCCAGTCCGACTCCAAGGCGGGTGTGTTGGTCGAGATCAACTGCGAGACCGACTTCGTCGCCAAGAACGACCAGTTCATCGAGTTTGTCGGCGACGTGGCCAAGCTCAAGCTGACCGCTCCGGATAGTGACTTTGAGGAAATGCGCGTCGCGCAAGTCGCCAAGCTCGGCGAGAACATCCTGCTCTCCCGCGACGCCAAGCTTGAGGTGGACGGCACCGGTTTGGTGGCGGCGTACATTCACACCGGCGCAAAAGTCGGCGTGTTGCTCCAGGTCGGCGCCGGCAAGGAAGACACGCTTGGCAACGACGATTTCAAGGTATTGGTGAAAGACATCACGCTGCACATCGCCGCCTCCGCGCCGGTCTCCGTGAGCCGCGACGAGGTGGACCCCGAGTTGGTGGCCAAGGAGCAGGCGATAGCCGAGGAGCAGGCCGTTGGCAAGCCGCCGCAGGCCATCGAGAAAATCGTGACTGGCAAGATGAACAAGTTTTTCGCCACGAGTTGTTTGCTCGAGCAGGGTTTTGTGAAGAATCCCGACATCAGCATCAAGGATCATATAGCCTCGGTAGCCCAAGCGCTCGGCGACGAGATCACCGTGGCCAAGTTCCTGCGCTTCCAAGTCGGCGAAAGCTTTTGAGCGGGAGCGACAAAACGATTCACCCAAGCGGGAGCCAAGCGCGGCTCCCGTTTTTTTGTGGCCAAGCGCTTGGCCAAGCGCGGAAAAGGGGTTTCATCGCCGGGACAATTTGACTAGCTTATCGCCCCAGCAATATACGACTGCTGCTATGAACAAGACAAACACACTGGAACAGGCCGCGACCGGCGAGAGTGCTGATGACAGCGGCGAGACGGTTGAGAGCCTGCGCAGCCTGCTGGACTGGCTAAGAGTAAAGATTGAGGGCTTCGGTATCGATGCTGTCTGGGCCGGCATGCTGGTCAACTTGGTCGGTGGGCTGTTGCTGGTTTTTCTGAGTTGGCTGGCCTATCTCGTGGCCAAGCGGGTGGTGCTGCGGGGCATTCGGTTTCTGTCGAGCAAGACGAGCTACGACTGGGACAAGGTTCTCATCGAGCACAAGGTGTTCGCCCGCCTTTCCAATGTCGTTCCCGCCCTCGTGGCGCACGTGCTGGCGCCGGTGGTGTTTGCGGGGATGGAGAGCTTGGTTGGTTTCGTGCAGGGCTTGGCCAAGGTGTACCTCGTGGTGGTGCTGCTGTTCACCCTGCAGGCGTTGCTCAACGGGTTGCAGACGATTTATCAGCGTTACGATATTGCAAAGCGCATGCCGATCAAGGGCCTGCTGCAGGCGCTGATGCTGGTGGCCAGTTTCGTCGGCGGCGTGTTCATCATCTCGATCGTGATGGGGCGCGAGGTCGGCACGCTGATGGCCGGCTTGGGCGCGATGGTCATGGGATTCCTGTTCGTGTTCAAAGACGCGATCATGGGCTTGGTTGCGGGAATCCAAATCGCCACGAACGACACCGTGCGCAAGGGCGATTGGATCGAGATGAAAGGCCACGGCATCGACGGCGACGTGATCGACGTGTCGTTGACGACGGTGAAGGTGCAGAATTTTGACAAGACAGTGGTGAGCATCCCGACCTCAAAACTAATTACTGACGCCTGCCGCAACTGGCGCGGGATGAAGGATTCCGGCGGGCGGCGAATCAAGCGCCCCATCCGCATCGACATGCGCTCGATCCGGTTCGCCGACGAGGTGTTGCTCGGGAAGTTCCAGCGGTTCGGTTTGCTCAAAGGGTATCTGCAATCCAGGCTCGACGAAGTCAACGCGCACAACCAAACGGCCAACACCGACTTATCGGAACTAGTCAACGGACGGCGGCTGACCAACATCGGCACCTTCCGCGCCTATATTATGGCGTACCTCAAGAGCCATCCGCAGATTCGGCAGGATCGCACGTTCCTCATTCGCCAGCTTGAGCCGGGTGACAACGGGTTGCCCATTGAGGTTTACATCTTCACCGACACGACGGTCTGGGCTGAGTACGAGGCGATTCAGGCCGATATTTTCGATCATTTGCTGGCGGTGATTCCGGAGTTCGGCCTGGCGCCGTTCCAGAATTCCACTGGTAAGGTATCGATCAGCGGCGCGCTCGACGTCTCGATGGTGAACGACTGACTGCGCCCGTGCAAACGTTGACGGCAGAGTGTGTGCTGGACACCAAGGCCATCCTTGGCGAGGGGCCCGTATGGCGGGCGGAGACGCAAGACTTGGTC